>JAFYAZ010000016.1 GCA_017540455.1 Bacilli bacterium
ATACTACTACAACCGCAAGATCTACGAATTCGACCCATTCCAGACCATCGATGTCAACGGTGTCGGCGAACTCGTTAAGATTGCTGTTGAACGTGGCCGTGCTACCCGCCCAGACCTCTTGCTCGGTGTCTGCGGTGAAACCGGTGGCGACCCAGCTTCCATCATGTTCTATGATGAAGTCGGTCTTGACTATGTCAGCTGCTCACCATTCCGTGTCCCACTTGCTAGACTTGCCGCTGCTCAGGCCAGCATCACCCACAGCAAGAAATAATCGTCTCTAAACGATAAAATCGCAGGCGTGAAACATCGCCTGCTTTTTTATTGCCGTTTTAAAGGCACGTACGCGCGCAAAAGGAAAAGGCCTCGAATATAATTTGCGAGGCCTAAACGAAATCGTTGAATTTGGGGTGTTTCTAGAGGCGTTTTTGAAACTGAATCAGAGTTTATCGATCGCCGCACGGATAGAATCGCTGCCAGGAAGCTCAAACTCATCATCATCGAACGAGGGTTTGGCTTTCTTTTTTGTTTTGGCTTTAGGTGCTTCCACGGGTTCTGGCTTCCTGACCTTCATATCAAAAGGGATGCCGTTCTCGCGGACGATCGCCTTGAGATAAAGGACAATTGCGGCAGACATAGAAATGCCGAGTTCATCAACAACCTTTTCAGCTTGTTTTTTAATATTGCTATCTATTCTTAAATTCAAAGTTGTCTTCGGCATTTTCGTTAATTTTCCTTGTAACGCTTTTGTATATACATTGTAACGCGTGTTTTAGATAAAGAAAAGCCTCCGTTTCCGGAGGCAAAACTTGTAATTTTGGCTTATTTGATGTTAGCGAACGGGCCAACAACCTCACCATCTTTGATTTCGGCATCAACGACGTTGCTTAAGGTGACTTTGGCGTGGTTGCCAATCTTGGCATCTTTAATGATAACGCTTGGGCCGATTACGGATTCCTCACCAATAACGGTGTTGCCCATGATGTAGCTGCATGGAGCGATTGTGGTATCCTGGCCGATTTTAACGGTTGGAGCAATATAGGTGTTTTCTGGGTCTTCAATCGAGACACCGGCGATCATATGGGCCTTGTTGATACGCTGCTGAATGATCTTGGCAGCAATGGAGAGCTGGTTTCTATCATTAACACCAAGGGTTTCGTCTGGGTCTTTGACTGGATAGGAACCGACTTTAAAGCCGTTTTTCACGAAGATTCCAAGAACGTCGGTCAAATAATATTCACCAGCGGCGTTTTGCGTTGTAAGGTGGCCTAACGCTTCAAATAACTTGGCATTATCGAAGACGTAGACGCCTGCGTTAACTTCGTTAATGGCTCTTTCTTCTTCAGTAGCGTCCTTCTGTTCAACGATTTTGGTAACGTTTCCGTTAACTTTGACGATTCTTCCATATCCGAACGGATCATCGAGGATAGAGGTCATAACAGTCATGGCGTTGCCGTTCTCTTCGTGGGCTTTGAATAAAGCTCCAAAGGTTTCGGTGGTAAGAAGAGGGGTGTCGCCACAGCAGACGATGGTTTCGCCTTCGAGTTTCTCAAGGACTGGGCCCGCCATCATAACAGCGTGGCCGGTTCCTTTTTGTTCTAACTGCCAAACGACTTCACACTCGTCTTTGACGATCTTCTCACTGGTTTTGCCACCAAAGCCAACAACGGCGACAAGCTTCTTGAATCCAAGAGGCTTCAAAGCGTTGATGACATACTTAACGAGAGGCTGGCCAAGAATGGGGAAAGAGACCTTAGAGATGTCGTCTCTTTTGCTTTTCATTCTGGTGCCTTTGCCGGCTGCCAATATAATTGCGTACTTTTCCATAACGGAACTCCTTATTTCATGGTTTTGGTCACACGGACTATATAACCACGATTTTTATATAACTTCGCTTGTTCTTTAACGAATTTAGCGTCTTTAGATAAGCCGAAGCAGGCAGATCCGCTTCCAGTCATAGCGGCAACCGGGAATCCTGCCTCCTTCAAAGAGTCTACGACTTCCTTAACCTCAGGCAAAACGGATGCTGCCGGTGGGTATAAGTCGTTGCCTGTGGCTTGGCCGATGAGCTCAAGGTCATCTTTAGCCAATCCTTCGAGGACTTTTTCGGTGTCTGCGTTCTCTTTTTCAAATTCATCGCAGATTTGGAATATCGCGCCTGTGCTTAAGCCTGTCTTAGGCTTGACAATAAGGCAGTGATATTGGGTTTTAACAGGGATTTGCTGGAGATTTTCACCTAAAGAGGTGGCAATTGCAGGCTTTGTGTTAAGAAAGAACGGAACATCTGCCCCAAGGCTTAAAGCGATGCGGTTGATGGTCTCTGGGTCTGTCTTGATCTTAAGAAGCGAGATAAGGCTTTCGATGACCGCGGCAGCGTTGGAAGAGCCTCCTCCTAAGCCAGCAGCAAAAGGGATCTCCTTGTGGATGTTTATATTGAAGTTATCTTTGAAGCCAAATTCTTTTCTCATGGCTTCGACTGCTTTTGTGCAAAGGTTATGACGAAGATTGGCGAGGCCAATATCATCACAAGTGATGAATGTGTCGAAAGCGCCTGGGCGTTTCTCGATTTCGATGACGTCGTGAAGCTCAATCGGGATCATGACGGTCTCGAGATTGTGGTAGCCGTCTTCTCTTTCGTTGAGAACCCTAAGCGAGAGGTTGATCTTCGCGTAGGATTTGACTATTTGATGTGATTTCTCAAATAACATAGGTGGAATATAGACGATTTTACTAGTTTGATTTTTTAAATCAACAAATAGCCTTTAAGAGGCTTAAATATCCTTCCAAAGATATCTCCTGAGGCCTTAGATTTGGTTTGATTTGGGCTTTCTCCAAAACCTCTTTTGCTTTAGCGGAATCTTTTAAGTGCTGGGTGAGGTTGTTATAGATGGTTTTTCTCTTGTGGAGGAAGAGGGATGACGCCAAAGAATACAGCTTATTGGCCTCTTCGAGGTTGTCGTTTTTAATCTTCAAAACGAAGACGCTGGAATCCACGTGTGGGGCGGGCGCGAAAGAGGTTCTTGGAACGTTAAACCCCTTAACGAAATCGGCACGATATTTGATAAGGAGTCCTAAAGGACTATAGTCTTCGCTTCCTTGCGGAGCTTTAAGTCTAGAAACAACTTCTTTTTGGACCATGAAAACACCGGTCTTTAGGTTCTTTGCATTAAGCAAAACCCTTTCAAGAATTGCGCTGGTGATGTAGTAAGGAAGGTTGCTGATGATCTTGGTGTATTTCTCGTAATCCCATTTCATGGCATTACCAACCATTGGGGTCACGGTCTTTGAATTGGCGTAGTCTTCCTTAAGTTTCTGAACCAAGCCTTCATCAATATCGATCAAATCGGCTTTTGGTGCGCTTTGTTCGATGAAATAAGAAAGAGATCCGGCGCCAGAACCGATTTCTAAAACGGTGTCGGCCTCTTCGATCTCGGCTAAATCGACAATCTTCTTTGCTGCGTCGGCATCGATAAGGAAGTTTTGGCCAACTTCGTGTTTTGCTAAGAGCTTATACTCAGCGATTTTCTCAAAATATTGTTCTTCATTCATTGCCAAGAGCCTCCTCTAAATCTTTTCTATCTAATCCAAGCGCCTGAAGTCTTTTCAAAAGGGTCTTTCCGTTAACCTGATCAACGTGAAGTTTGTTCTCTAGCGCCTTTCTTTTCGTGGAAGAATCACTTCCACCAGCAAGGCCGAGCTCAAACAAATCGTTCATGGTCAAATTTGAAGATTTCTTTTCTCTATTTTCGAGCATTAAATGGTCTAAAGCTTCCATGATCGTAGCCTTATCAGACTCCGCTACACCGACTTTGTGCTTTTTTATGGCTTTTTCCTTTGGGACGAAAGCGTTAAAGAGTCCCGCAATCTCGCTGTTTAAGATGTCTCGGATTCTTTTTCCAGGGGCATCAGGGTCAGTTAAAACAACAATCGTCCTTGTCTTTGACAAGGCCCTTATGTACTCTATGGTTTCACGTGAAACCTCAGAACCATTAGTAGTAATGATGTCTGCGTCCAAAAAAGACTGGAGCAAATCCTTGTCCATTTTGCCTTCAACTACTATTACATTCGGATATTTTACTTTCATTTGATGTGAAATAAGGCTTTAAAGTTGTTTTCTACTGCAATTTCCATCTCTTTTTCAGAAATCCCGCGCAAATCCGCCATGGTTTGAAGAATTTCTTTGATATGTGATGGCTCATTCTGTTTGCCGCGATATGGAACCGGTGAGAGGTATGGTGCATCGGTTTCTGTAAGGATCCTATCTATTGGACACTTTTTCACATTTTCTTTTGGCTCAACGGCGTTCTTATAAGTTACTGGGCCGTCGAATCCAAAGTAACAACCAAGCTTGGCAAAGCGTTCTAACATCTCTGTAGACCCGCTATAGCAATGAAGCACGCAACCGGCTTTGGCTGGGTGTTCTTTTAAGATGGTATAAGTGTCTTCGCTAGCGTCTCTAGCATGTATAGAAAGAGGCAAATTAAGCTCATTAGCTAATTCGATCTGTTTGATAAACCAAACCTTCTGGTTGTCGTGGTCTTTTTGTTCTTTAAACCAATGATAATCGAGGCCAATTTCCCCTATCGCGATGACCTTTTCGTCTTTTGCGAGCTTTTTAATCTCTTCCAAAGCCTCGTCGCTAATTCCTTCGAGGTTCTCTGGGTGAAAGCCGACTGCTGCATAAACGCCATCGAATTCATGGGCTATCTGGATGGCTTTCTTAGAGCTATCTAAGTCCCAACCGATGCAGACCATTAAAGAAACGCCTGCTTCTTTGGCGTTTTTGATATATTCCGCCCTCTTATCAAAGAGACCGTCATCGTTTAAATGGCAATGTGAGTCGAGCATTCTATTTTCCTACGCAGAATCTTGAGAAGATCTCGTCAGTTAAATCAAGGGTGGCGCCTTCTCCTAAGAGCTCTCTGGAACCGTTATAAGCGGCCATCAAATTAACCGACACCAAATCGATTGGAGCCTGCTTTAAAGCGTCCTCTTTAGCTTTAGCTAAATGTTCGTCGATGCTCAATAATAAACCAAGCTGGCGAGCGCTAGAAAGGGATGGAGAAGTGAATGCTTCGTCAGATAAACCAAGCTCTTCATAAATCTTCTCTAAGAGAGGCTTAATGTCTTTGTTGATCGCGCTGATATAGAGTTTATCTTTGTCGGTGTTCTTGATAAGGTCGCTCTTGTTGTAGACGGTGATCAAAATCTTATCTTTGGCTAATTCTCTAATTCTTAAATCCTCAGGAGATTCGCCTCTTTCTGCATCTATAACATGAATAATTAAGTCGGCTTTGGTGATTGATTCTTCACTCTTGGCTATGCCAAGGGCTTCAATCTTGTCGGCGTTGTTTCTGATGCCAGCGGTATCTAATAAATGAAGTGAGATTCCCTTAACTGAGACATCTCCTTCAACAACATCACGGGTTGTTCCAGGAATATCAGAGACGATGGCTTTCTCTTCGTTCATTAAAGCGTTCAAAAGCGATGACTTACCAACGTTTGGTTCGCCAACGATAGCGACCTTTAATCCTTCTTTGACGATCTTCCCTTCTTTTCCGCCTTTGATGAGGTTTGCGATGGTCTTTCTGATCTCGTCGATATGGGTAACGATGGTCTTTTCGTTAATCTCTTCGATATCCTCATATTCAGGGAAGTCGATATTAACCTCTAGCAAAGCTAGAAGATCAGCAATTTGCTTCTTTAGAGGTTCAACAAGCTTACTTGTTTCACCACTTAAAGACATTAAGTTAAGGTTCTTAGACTCGGCGGTTGTGGCGTTAATTAAATCATTAACGGATTCAGCCTCAATAAGGTCCATTTTGCCATTGTAGAAAGCGCGAGAAGAGAATTCTCCACGGGTTGCATATTTAGCGCCCCTCTTAATGTAGGCCTCAATAATCTGGTTAGCGATGAGCATGGATCCGTGGCAGGAGATCTCGACGATATCCTCACCGGTGAAGGTGTTTGGACCTTTGAATGCACAAAGCAAAACAAGATCTATTGGTTGGCCGTTATCACTTAAGGTCCCGTAATAGATTTCTCTTTTGGTTGTGCCGCTGACCTTCTTGTTGAAGATCTGGTCCGTCATCTCGAAGGCTCCGTCTCCAGAGACCCTGATGAGGGCTAGCGCTCCTTTGAGCGGCGGTGTTGCTAAGGCGATGATTACGTTATTCACAAACAAATTATACCTTTGTTAAAAGGTAAAAGGGTGTTTTCATTCTAAAAACATAAAACGAGCAGGATTTGCTGGAGATTTTTCAAAAAAAGCAGGTGTTTTCCAACCTGCTTTAATTATTAGTCGACGTATTTGATTGTGACGGCTCTGTCATGGCCCTCGCCGCTTGATTCGGTTTTGATGTGGCTCATGCCGTTGAGAGTGTTGTGAATGATTCTTCTCTCATCAGCGGTCATTGGATCAAGCTTGACGCTGACCTTGGTCTTAACGACCTCGCGAGCAGTCTTTTTGGCAACCCACTGGAGACGATCGTATTTGTCTTCTTTGTATCCGCCGACATCAAGAAGGATCCTGTATCTGTGACGGAACTTGTTGCTGACAGCAAGTCTAGCAAGCTCATTGAGAGCTTGAAGGGTGCGCCCACCTTTACCGATGAGGATTGGGTTTCTCTCGGAGTTGATGTTGACGTGGATGATATCTTCATCGATGGTGGAAGAGGTTTCGACTTCGACACCCATTCCGCCAAGAGCGGTCTTGAGATATTCCTCAGCGAAGGCAGCGGCATCATCGATATCATAGATTTCGATGGTGGCTTCTTTGCCAATTCCGAATAAGCCTTTCTTTTCTTCGATGACCTTGTAGATCAATTGCTCGGCCGGAATATTAACGGCCTTGCTGGCGGCCTGAACGGCTTCTTCAACAGTTTTACTGGTGAAATGTTTCATTTATGTGGTCCTCCTAACGATCTTTTTTGCGGCGCATGATGCCCTGGATGATAGCGGTCTGAGCCATAGCTACGAGACCACCGATGGCCCAGTAGACGCCCATAGCGGCTGGGAGCGAGATGCCAAGGACGATGGTGAAGATAAGCATGAACCAAGAGACCATCTTCTGGGTTCTGGCAGTCCTATCAGCCGCAGGATTGGCTGAGGTTTTGCTAAGTTTTTTGTTTCTGGCAGCGTTGATCCACTGTGGTAATTTCATAGCACAGAATTGGGTGGCGGCCATAAGGATGAAGAGAATGCCGGCGGTCCACCAACCAGTTGTATTGGCGTACCAGGTTCCTGAGAAATTGGAAAGGACCGACCAAATCGAATCGCTCAATCTGAGATTTAAGACCTCGCCGCTTGAAAGAGCAGCAGATCCTTGGAGAGCGCCCCAAACAGAAACGAAGACAGGGAATTGGATGATGATGGCTAAGATAGAGGAGAGAGGATTAACCTTGTTCCTTCTATAAAGAGCCATGGTTTCCTGAGAAACCCTAGCTTGTTCGGCTTGGTTGGTGTTGGAGTTAGGATATTTGGCCTGGATCTTAGCAATCTGTGGCTGTAAAGCGGTCATCTTTTGCTGATCAAGAGTGCTCTTGAAGGTCAACAAGACGACTAACAATCTCACGATGATGGTGGTGAGAACAAGAGCCCAGATCTGACCGACGCCAGATAAGCCTGGGTCGAAGGAATAGCTAAGAGCATCGACTAAGCAAGCGACTGGATAGACGATAAGACCTTCGAGGAAACCGTGCTGCCACGCTTCTCCCCAAGAGATGGAATCCATCTTAACCTGCCAGTTGTTGGAAGCTCCGTAGTGACCGTAGTTCCCTTCTCTGGTGGTGATACAGGTACGGATACCATTGGTTAATGAGTTGAAAGCGCCTTTGTAGATTGAGACGAAGTCAGCGTTTGGAACGCTCGCGGCTCCGCTTCCTGGTTTAGCGGTCTCGATTTCTTTTTGGATTTCTTGGCTCCACTTGTCCCAGTTGCCGTAATCGAATGTGAAGGTTGTTGTTCCGGTTTCGGCATTGAAGGACTTGGTGATGAATTTGAGGTAACCGTAATTTCTAAGGATGCTGTCCTCAGTAACGGTGACACCTTCTTCATTTCCAACGCAGTCAGCTACGCTGAATGGGTTGATTTTGGCAGCAGTAATAGAAGCTTCGTCGACAGTGATGCCGTCGGCTTTAGCTGCTGAAATGGCGGCTTCCAAAAGCTTCTGATCCATCTTTTTGAAGTAATCATAAGAAGGAACGCTGACCTTATTTGAAACCGCGCTGGCGATGATGTTGTTAGTTAAGTGTTCTGCTTTTTTGGCAGCGTAATATCCATTTTCGTTAACAGGGATGTACGCCCAAAGCTCGTCATTGCCTTTATCTTTTAAAGGCTGGAATGAAAGTTCTGGGGTTCTGTATTCCTGAGGAACAGCTGATTCCCCATCAACATAAACGGTGACGCCTTGTTCGTATGGATAAGCGATACGAGCCTTTTCGATGTCCGAACAGAAGTTCGAGACACAGCCGGAAAGCATCAAGGCCCCTGCAGCGAGGCCAAGCGCTCCAAGCAATTTAACTTTCGTGCGTTTATTCAAGGTTGTTATTCTCCGATGTTTTTGATGGCATCGATGAGTTCTAGTTTTTCTTTTTCAAAATCCGCAGTGTCGTATGCAGCACGCGCCACAATCACGATATCAACCGGGCGACTCAGGTCGAAGCCTTGGCCGATCATGTATCTGATCTGCCTTTTAATCTTGTTGCGGGTTACCGCATGACCGTTTCTTTTACTAACGGAGATTCCAATTCTGGCTTCTCCGCTTTCTCTCTTGCGAGCGTTGATCAGGAAATGCGGCGTTCTTATACGCCTAGATGAACCGATAATTTCGGAAAACTCTTCATATTTGAGAATTCTGTTCTCTTTTTTCATCAGGCGTTCTTAAAACAAAAAGGAAAAATTAGGCAGCGATTCTGGCTCTGCCTTTGGCGCGACGACGGGCTAAAACTTTACGGCCGTTGTGGGTAGACATTCTGTTACGGAATCCGGCTTCGTTAGCGTGTTTGATTTTAGATGGTTGGTATGTTTTTTTCATGTACTTTTCCTCCGAGGTTCACTTACGTGCTAAGAGATTATAAGTTTTACTACATAGTAAAACAATAACAGAATTAATGACCTCTCTCGCGTGCGTGTTTCCTTATTAATAGGTTGCGGTGACTCAAAAATGGGTGGGAAAACCGAAAAATTCTTTTGATTTTACATTCAAGAGAATAGTTAACCACAGTCTTGAATATCCCAAAAATTTAAAGCTTACAAAAGCTAAAAATTAGTACTTTTAGAATGACGATCTTTGATGAGGCTTATCAACAAAACGGTATATTTTTAAGTGTGGTTTATGTGGTTAGTTCAAGAATCCTTAGTTAAGGGCTTTCATTTAGCAAAAATGTAATTGTTGATAGGTATTTTGACTGCATGGTTGTCCACAATTTTTAATTCTTTTACAATTTTTCAACAAGTTTTCCACAGTCAATCCGGTTTATAAATCAAAAAGTAGGCGCTTTATCTGTGGTTTTTCCGCAAAAAAGTGTTGATAAGTCAATTTTTACAATAAAAAAGATAGTTTCTTATTTAAGAATTGTGGTAAATTTTTCCTACCGAAATTCTATGGAACTAACAATCAGTGAACTCACCGCTCTTTGGGACCGCACTTTGAGCAAAATTAAAACCAAACTCGCAGACAACATTGTCTACGATTCTTTTTTTGCCGAGAGCTACATTCACTCGATTGAAGGAAACAAAATCATCGTGGTTGTGAACAGCGGTTTGGCCGCCACAATCATCAAGATGAAATACATCGATATCGTTAATTCTTCGATCAATGAAGTGACTGGCAGCGACTTCGATTTTTCGTTTGTTGTTGAAAGTGATTTGAAGACAATTAATGAAAAAAAGCCTGCAAAACCTGAATATTTTTCAGATTCTGTACTTAATCCTAACTACACTTTCCAGACGTTTGTCTCTGGTCAATCCAACCTTGAAGCCTTCCAAGCTTCTTTGATGATCAGCCAAAATCCTGGCAGCCTTTATAACCCTCTCTACCTTTATGGTGACAGCGGTTTAGGAAAGACCCACCTTCTCCATGCGATTGGCAACGCGATCAAAGAGAAATTCCCAAACAAGAGGGTTCTTTATGTCCACGCCCAAGAATTCCTTGATGAGTATGTGAAATACGTCAAAGGCGATAAGGAAGGCATGTCGATTGTTGATTGGTTCAAGAACTCAGTCGATGTTCTTCTCGTTGATGATGTCCAATTCCTATCTAATAAGAAAGCAACGGAGGAGACTTTCTTCTCTATTTATAACCATTTCTACTCAATGAATAAGCAGATTGCCCTCACAAGCGATCAACCGCCGGCGAAACTCCAGGATCTCGATGAAAGATTGAGGACCAGATTCACCCAAGGCTTACCTTTATCTATTAATACCCCTGAGAAAACCACCTGTGAGCAGATTCTTAAGATGAAAATCAACCATTCCGACGGTTTGACCGTCGATGATTTCGATCCAGAGGTCATTTCATTCTTAGCGGAAAGGTTTGGAAGAAACGTTCGTGAGCTTGAAGGCGCTTTAGCCAGGCTCCTCTTCTACGTCATCAACATCAAACCAACCAAGCACATCGACATCCATACAGCGATGGAGGCGGTTAAATCTCTTACCGATGTCCAGGATGATCAGGCTAAGCTCTCTGAAAAGAGAATTGCGGAGACAGTTGCCCAGTATTATGGTTTGACACCATTCCAGCTTAATTCCAAAGTCAGAACTGCCCAGATTGCCATGGCCAGACACATCGCTATGTACCTTATTAGAATGTTGCTTGATGTACCGTTCGTTAAGATAGGTCAATTCTTTGGCGGACGTGATCATGCGACTGTTATGACTGCCGTTACAAAAGTGGATAATGAGTTGAAAACCAATAAAGGTATGCAAGAGGCTATCGAAGAGCTAAAAAATAGGCTAAAATAAATATTATATTTATAGGTTGTAAATCAGAACTCTTTGAAAAACAGGTAAAATCCATAGAGATATCCACATTTCCACAGCCACTTACTATTAATAAATATTACGAAAAAGAAAATGAATAATCGGAGGACACGCAAATGAGATTCACGATTGATAAAGAACAATTTCTAAAAGGTTTGCTTATCGCTGGACGCGGTATCGGAGCCAAGAACGCTAACCCATTGCTTCTTTGCTTCAAAATGGAGATGACCAACATCGGTTTGGAAATCACCGCATCCAATGGTGATGTCACCGTCTTCACCAGAGTTCCTCTTAAACTCAACGAAAAAGAGATCATCAGAAACTACAGCTTAGGTTCCTCCTTGATCACCGCCCGTTCATTAACTGAAATCGTCAGAAAGATGGAAGGTGATGAACTCTCTTTGGATATCATCGATGAAAGCGTCGCCAAAGTTGATGATGGAAATACCACCTTCAAACTCCCATGCGTCGCCGCTGATGAATACCCAGACATCGATCTCGAGAAAACCGGCACTGTCTTCTCCATTCCATGCACCGATCTCACAAAAATCATCGAACAGACCGCTTTCGCTGCTTTAGATAAAGACACCCGTCCAATCCTCACTGCCATCAACCTCAAAGCTGAAGGTGGATTATTCACCGCCACCGCCACCGATAGCGCTCGTCTCTCCAGAAAATCCGTCCAAATTGATGAATCTGTGAGATTCTTTGCGAATGTCTCCGCCAAAACAATCAACGACATCGTCAAACTTTTCGACAATAACTATGAAGTTGAGATCTGCTCCACCGGCGAGAAGATGATCCTCTCCTTTGGCAACACCACCGTTTCAACCCGTTTGATCGCTGGCGACTACCCAATCTCCAAATCCATCGTCCCACAGGATTTCAACTATTCACTTCAGGTCAACGCTGCTCAGCTTTTGAATTCCATTGACCGTGTTTCCGTTCTTTCCACCGACAGCGCCGCGGTCGTCAAACTTCTCATGACCAACGACGGCGTCGAGATTTCTTCCTCCGGCG
The DNA here is from genome assembly GCA_017540455.1 of Bacilli bacterium. Classification (GTDB taxonomy): domain Bacteria; phylum Bacillota_I; class Bacilli_A; order RFN20; family CAG-826; genus UBA4951. Next base: position 11,998 of record JAFYAZ010000016.1, read on the forward strand.
ACCAGAATGGCAGCGGCTCTGAAAAGCTCTCCATCATCCTTTATACCGGTGAAAGACTTGAGATCGCCTTCAACGCTTTATATGTTTCCCAGGCGGTCCGCGCCCTCGGATCCGAGGATGTCGTCCTTAAATTCGTCGGTGAAGGAAAAACCTTCGTCATCGTTGATCCAAAAGACGATTCCATCATCGAACTCGTCACCCCAAGAAGAACGAGATAAAAACCTCTCAAAAATCATCGAAAAGGGAATGAAATCAAGCATTCCCTTTTTTACTACTTTGTAGTAAAGTATATAAGAGGTGAAATTGTGCCAAAAAACGCGTCAGAAATAGCCATAACGACAGAATTCATAACCTTAGGGCAGTTTTTGAAGCTCGCGGACATTATCTCACAGGGAGGGGAAGCTAAAGCTTACCTCGCAACCCATGAGGTCAAGGTTAACGGAGAGTCCGATAACCGCCGCGGCAGAAAGCTCCGCAACGGGGATGAAGTCTTGCTCCCAGAAGGCCTATTCAGAATTGTTCAAAAATGAGAGTCACGCATCTTGAGCTCAGGAACTTCCGGAACTACGGATCGCTGAACCTCAACCTCGAAAACAATCTGACGGTCATCCAAGGCACAAACGGCTCTGGCAAAACAAACCTTGCGGAAGCCATTTACTACCTCAGCCTTGCCAAGAGTTGGAGAACGAATGAATGCCAGGCCTTAATCAGGTATGGCGAAGATCACGCCTCCATCAAAGCGAAGGTTGAGGAAAATGGGCTCAAAAGGGAAATTGAGATATTCATTCTCGGAAAAGGAAGAAAGATCTCAATCAACGGCAAGCCCGCGCGAAAGCTAAGTGAGTTATCCAAACTCGTGAATGTGACCCTCTTCTCCCCGGAAGATGTGCTCATATTCAAAGGCTCGCCGAGCGACAGAAGGTCATTCCTTGATACAAGCCTCTCAAAGAAGTCGCTCGACTACTTCAACCTCATCGGCAAATACAACCGCCTCCTTCTTGAAAGGAACGCGGCCCTCAAAGCCGAGAAAGTCGATTCCACCCTCATCCAGGTTCTCACTGACGAGCTCATTGCCGTCAGCGAGCCAATAAGTCGCTACAGACGACTTTATATAGATGACTTGAATAAAGTTCTATCCGACCTCGCGAGCGAACTCTACGGGCACGATAGACGCCTTCTCGTCGTTTATAAGCCGTTCATCAGGAATGAATCGGCGTGGAAAGAAGAGGCAGCGAAAGCCTATAAGCGGTCTTTGGATAGTGACATCATCCACAAATCCACCTCAATCGGCATCCATCGAGAGGACTTCTCCCTGATGCTCGACGGGCAAGACATCGCCTTATATGGAAGCCAAGGTGAAAACCGCCTGGCGGCAATTGCCCTAAAGATCTCACCATTCTTCCTAATCGAAGACAAAGAGAAACGACCGATCGTCGTTCTCGACGACGTCTATAGCGAACTAGACGCCGAACACACGAAAAGACTCTCTGGTCTCATCAGCAAACACCTTAATCAAGTGTTTGTGACGGCGACGAGAGCAAACATAGAGGGAGCCTCGGTGATTGAGGTTTCCGAAAACAAAGCCATAAGGAGGTAACAGAATGGCAAACGAAGAAGAAAAGAAGCTTGAAGCCGCTCCTGAGCAGCCACAAGCCGACCAAACCGCTTCAGAAATAGCCGAAGAAGATCGTTTCCAGTACAAAATGGAAACCGACATCGATGAAAAAGGCTTAGTCAAAGCGGACGAGAACTACACAGCGGAAAACATCCAGGTTCTCGAAGGACTTGAAGCTGTCAGAAAGCGTCCTGGCATGTACATCGCCACCACCGCAGCAGCCGGTCTCCACCACCTCGTTTGGGAAATCGTCGACAACGCGATCGATGAAGCCCTTGCGGGATATTGCGATGATATTCAGGTCTACATTGAAAAAGACAATTCCATCACAGTTAGCGATAACGGACGTGGTATTCCAGTCGATATCGTCGCCAAATCGGGTTTATCTGGCGTCGAAACCGCTTATACCATCCTTCACGCCGGCGGTAAGTTCGGCGAAGGCGGAGGCTACAAAGTCTCTGGCGGTTTACATGGTGTCGGCGCTTCGGTCGTGAACGCCCTTTCCACTCTCTGTGAAGTCACCGTTCGCAAAGCCGGTGGCATCTACTACGTCAAATTCGTCGACGGCGGCAAGATCGTCGAGCACTTAAAGAAAATCGGAACCTGCAAGGAAGAAGAGCACGGCACAACCGTCCACTTCAAACCAGACGCCGACATTTTCACCGAGACCACCACTTATAACTATGAAACCATCAAGAACCACCTCCGTCAGATGGCTTTCTTAAATGGTGGCGTCAAAATCACCTTAACCGACAAACGCCCTGATATCCCAATGAGCGAGACTTTCCAGTTCAATGGCGGTATTAAAGAGTACGTCTCCTTCATCAACCAAGGAAAGAACACCATCAACGCCGACGTCATTTACGCGCACGGCGCTGAGGAAGTCACCCTTCTTGATGGAGTTACGAAAGAGATCATCTACGCTGAAGTCGCCATGCAATGGACCGACTACTACAGCAACGATGGTGTTTACTCCTTCTGTAACAACATCTCCACCAAGGAAGGCGGCACCCACGTCGATGGCTTCAACAAAGCGCTCAGCAAAGTCATCAACAACTACGCCAGAAAGTTCAAGCTCCTTGAGGAGAAAGAGAACAACTTCACCACCGAGGACTGCCGCGAAGGTCTTACCTGCGTCATCTCGGTCAAGCATCCAAACCCACAATACGAAGGACAAACCAAGACCAAACTCGGAAACAGCGAAGTTAGACCAATCGTCAACGCTGTCGTTTCTGAGCAGTTCGAACAATACCTTCTCGAGCATCCAGATCAGGCCAAAGCCATCATCGCCAAGGTCCGCATCGCTGCCAAAGGCCGTGTGGCCGCGCAGGCTGCCCGTGAGGCAACAAGAAAGACCGCTCTTGGCATCACCACCCTTCCTGGCAAATTAGCCGATTGCTCTAGCCGTATCCCAGAAGAATGCGAGCTCTACATTGTTGAGGGTAACTCAGCAGGCGGCTCCGCTAAGGTCGGCAGAGACAGAAAGACCCAGGCCATCTTGCCTTTGAGAGGTAAGATCCTTAACGTCGAGAAAGCGACCGAAGAGAGAA
>JAFYAZ010000017.1 GCA_017540455.1 Bacilli bacterium
GGGATAGGCTTCTCATCGCGGCAGGCGACCTCCTTAAAGAGACCTTCGATGGTTATGAGATCTACCGTGTCGGCGGAGATGAATTCATGGTCCTTTGCCCGAATATGGAGAAGAAGGACTTCGAAGAGAGACTCGAATATATTCGCAGCATCCAGAGGAAGAGGGGAGACGTCATCCTCGCTGTCGGAGGCAAATACGCCACGAACATCTCCAAAGTCCTCGATGATATGAAGCAAGCGGACATTGAGATGTACGAGAACAAAAAGCAATACTACGGAAGCGATCATTCCAAAAAAGCCTGATACCTTTCTTTCCTTTCTTGCGCATCAGGAAGAGAAAAGGCCCTGACCACCAGTGAGGGCCTTTTTTTCGATAAAATGTCCAATTTTGAGCAAAAAACCAAAAGACCTTACACAGTAAGAACGAAAACATAGAACAAAAGAAATCGCAACTTTGTCATGCTTGAAAACGCAAAAACTTAGCATAATGGTCTCAACTTGACCATCAAGACGTATTTTGGTCTTTCATATGCCCTTTGTCGGTCCGTTTGGGGGAATATGAAAAACAAACAACGGACCGAGAAAGAAAAGAGCAACAATGAAAAAACTCAAGTTGTTTGGTGTCCTAGCGGCCAGTGCCCTCATGATGATCGGCGCTGCTGGCATGGCAGGATCCAACGCCGACGGGCTCGTTGAGCCATTCCTCGGCGAACATCATGGCAAGTTCTATTCCGAGTATGCTTCGAGAAACGACCTCATCAAGGCCGGTTCCGCAACCAACCTCGAAATCGCCAGGGAAGGCATGGTCCTTCTTAAGAACAAAGACGGCATGCTTCCTCTTTCGGGTGTGACGAATGTTTCCATCTTCGGAAAGAACAGCAACAGCAGCAAATGGCTCCGCGGTGGCGGTGGATCCGGTCAAGGCCGTATCAACGGCGAAACCGGTGTCGATATTGAGCAGTCGCTCAACAAAGTCGGCATGACCTGCAACCCAACCCTCAAGTCCTTCTATGAAGGAAGCTCATCCGGCAGTGGACGTGAAGGCACCACTCGTTATGACGGTGTCAACGACCTCGCTGTCGGCGAAACCCCAATCACCAGTTACACCGATGCTGTCAAATCGAGCTTTGCCGAATATGGCGATGCCGCATTTGTCGTCCTCGTCCGTTCCGGTTCCGAAGGTACTGACCTCGTTACCATGAACGCCCGTGACTCCAGAAAGTCCGGAGAACCAACCGATAGACATTCCCTCCAGCTCTCCAAGAATGAGCAGGATATGATCGCGATGGTCAAAGAGCATTTCGATAAGATCATCATCCTTATCAATAGTGGAAACATCTTCCAGTGCGATGAGCTCGAGGAAGATGACGATATCGGCGCCATCCTTTGGATGGGAACCCCAGGCGCAGTTGGTGCGCAGGCCATCGGTGAGATCGTCACCGGCGCCGTCAACCCAAGCGGACGCACCGTCGATACCTGGACCCGTGATTTCACCAAGGATCCATCCTTCCAGAACTTCGCCGATAACTCTCAGACCTTCGTGGATGAGAATGGCGAGCTTTACCGCGACAGCAATGGCGAGCCAATCCCGAACCACACGATGATCAACGCCGACGGCACTCCAACGAGCACCTGCACAGAGGCCCGTTGGGTTGACGAAGAGCACTATGTTCCAAACCGTGGTCTCAATGGCTGCTACTGCGCTGCCTACAACAACTACGAAGAAGGCATTTATGTCGACTATCGTTACCACGAGACCCGCTATGCCGATATCTTAGCCTCAGAAGGCCAGGCGAAAGCCGATGAATGGTATGACGGCGAAGAAGGCGTCATCTACCCATTCGGTTATGGTCTTAGCTACACCACCTTCAGCCAGGAAATCGTTAATGTTGATCCAGCCGAGAACACTGTTCTCACTGGTAAGAAGAAGATCATCACCATGGACGTCAAGGTCAAGAACACCGGTGACGTCGCTGGCAAGGAAGTCGTCCAGCTTTACTGGAAGGCCCCTTACTATGATGGCGGTATCGAAAAAGCCGACCACGTCTTATGTGCCTTTGGCAAGACCGAGATGCTTGAACCAGGTGACGAAGAAACCATCACCCTTAGCTTCAATATCCAAGACTTCGCCGACTATGACTACACCGATGCCAACAACAATGGCTTCAAGGGTTATGAGCTCGACGAAGGCGAATACGAAGTGTGCTTAATGAAGAACGCGCACGAGAAGATCGACTCCAAGAAACTCACCGTCAAGAAAGGCGGCATCCAGTATGAGACCGACCGTTACACCGGCCACAAAGTCGAGAACCGTTTCTCCGAAGACGACTTCTTCTGCTCCCTCCCAATGAGTGACTCCGTTGGTTTCGACCACATGAGCCGTCATGACTTCGTTGAAACCTTCCCAACCCACCCAACCATTGAGGACCGTACTCTTCCTGCCAACAGCAGATCCGAGGAATTCCTCACTCACTCATTCGTAGTTGCCGACCTTGACGTTGAACATAACGGATACGTCTCCGAAGCGGCCTACAAGACCAAACAAGACTTCATCGACAACGGCTGGCATCAAGAGGCTGAGGCCCTTGAATCCGGCGAACGTACCATGTTCTCCGAGATGGTCGGTGCCGATTACGACGACCCACGCTGGGAAGAATGGCTCAATGAGTTCACCTATGATGAGCTTTTGAGATTCGTCCGCCGTCACGATAACACTTCGTTAGATGCCATCGGCAAACCATCCACCAACGACTCCGATGGTCCAAACCAGTACGAGATCATCTGGTGGTGTGGTGAACCAACCGTTGCTGCTACCTACAACATCAAACTCGCTCAGAAGCAGGGCGACATCGTCGGCGCTGAATCCTTCTTCGCCAACATGTATGGTTGGGCTGGCCCAGCCGTCAACCTCCATCGTTCACCATTCGGTGGCCGTAACTTCGAGTACTACTCCGCCGACCCATTCTTAATGGGTAAGATGGCCTCCCAGGTCGTCAAAGGCGCCACCCTCAAAGGCGTTTACTGCTACTTCAAGCACTTCGCCGTCAACGAACAAGAGAAGAACCGTGAAGGCACCATGGCCTTCGTCAGTGAGCAAGCGCTCCGTATGATCTACCTCAAGCCATTCCAGATGGCCATCCAGGATGGTTATTCCCGTGGCATCATGTCCTCCTACAACCGTCTTGGTATGATGGAGACCGCCGCTTCCTATCCTCTTCTCGTTGAAGTCCTCCGTCATGAATGGGGCTTCAGAGGCGCTGTCCTTTCCGATATGACCCACCATGGCAACAGCTCCTTCGACGGAACCAAATACGAAAACATCAACAACCGTACCCTCTCTGGCTGCAACGTCCAGCTCGACTCCGCTGACTACGGCCCAGATATGAACTGCAAGTGGGATGCTACTGCCTTCGATGGCAAGGGCGCCCCAACCTTCACCTATAATGGTGAGACATACGAATCCTACTCCTGGTGGTATGCCGTCCGTCAGAGTGCCAAAGGCCTCATCTACGCCCACGCTGCCTGCGCGAAAGCCCAGAACAACGTCTTCGGCATCCAGGATCAGGAAGCCATCACCACTGAAGACAGCCTCAAAGTCACCCTTAACAAGGATGTTGGCGAAATCACCTTCCAGGTCGCCGATAAGTACGCTGTCGGTCAGGAATACAACGGCAAGCAGATCACTGACGTCGAACTCGCTATCGATGACGTTCAGGTCGATCAGAAGCTCCAAGCTGGCCTTAAGTTCGAAGATGGCAAGATCACCGGCACACCAACCGTTGCTGGTGTCAAAGACATCATCGTTTGGGCCAAGCTCACCCTTGAAGGCGCTACCGAAACAACCGATATCGCCACGATCTTCACCCTTGAAGTAGTCGACCCAGCCTACGACATGGAAGAAACCGGTGAAACCGAAACCCCAGCTGCCGGACTCCCAATGGCCGCCATCATCGGTATCGCCGCTGGCGGTGGCGTCCTCGTCCTCGCTGGTGCGTTCTGCATCGTCTGGTTCGTCGTCCTCAAGAAGGGCAAGAAGCCAGAAGTCAAAGCCGCTGAATAAGGCTAACAACTGCTAGGGCCAAAAACCCTAGCAGTTTTTCTTTTGCAAAAACCGCTTCTTTTTGAAAAGCGAGAAGGATTTGCGAAGGATTTTTTATTTATGGCAGTAGGGGAGAAGGCATAAAAAAAGAGAGGACTTTTCACATCCTCTCTCTGCTGCTGACTTAATGGTTCCTTCTACGGTCGCCGTACTTCTTGAACTTGATTTTGTACATCTCTTTGTCGGCGTTGTTGACGATCTCAGATAAGCTTGTGCCGTTCTCGCTGAAGGCAATTCCGATTGAGACAGAGATATCTTTCTCAAGGAGGGCTTTCTCGACCTTCTTGGCATAAGCATAAGCCTCTTCGTCATCGGCGACAGGGAAGTAAGCGACGAACTCGTCACCGCCGAACCTGCAAGTATCACCGTTTTCTGGGAGATTCTTGTCGATGGTCTTAGCGATGGTCTTAAGGATAAGGTCGCCTTTATTGTGACCATAGGTATCGTTGATTCTCTTGAAGTTGTCAGCGTCGATGAAGAAGACCGCGCACCTCTTTTTCTTTTTGACGAGCCTGTCGAAGGCAGGGACCATCTCTTCGTCGAAGAAGATACGGTTGTGGATGCCAGTCAACTGGTCGTTGTTGTAGAGTTCGCTGAGGGTCTTGGACAGATCGCTGAACTTGATTGTTCTATAAAGGGATTCGGCTTGGAAGATGAAACGTGATCTCGCATCGATGAAGTCTGGTAAGACAATGTTGTCGGCGTTTTGTCTGCAGACGACATAACCAATGACATCTTTGCCGAAGTGGAGGGCACTGACGAAGGCGACCTTGTTCTTGCAGTCTTTGGTCATGCGTTTCTTGACTTCCTTGATTGAATCGACAGGGTATTGGACGCCATCTTTGAAGTAGAGGGCGGCGACTTCACGCTCAACAGGAACTCTCTTTGAGGAGAAGTTGGAGCTTCCTGGGTGGAATAAGCCTTTGTCGACGGAGACAAGGAAGGATTCGACCTTCTTGAAATATGGGTAATCGCTTAAGGCCTTGAAATAGCCTTCGAAGTTATTGAGGACGGAAAGGCCAGCCATAAGGGCGGTCATTCTGTTGACCTTGTAATCGTTCTTGAAGTCGGTGAGAACGCTGTTCATCGCGTACTTGCGGTAATCCAAAGCGACTTCGCTTTCGCATCCGCAAGACTCACGGAAAATCATCTTTCCGTCGATGTAGGTAAACTGTGGGACATCTTTGCCTTCGACCAAGTCGCAGACAACGTCGATCATCTTCTTGCCAGCTTTGAAGCGGTCAATGCCGACAGTGGTGATCTGTGGGGAGTAACGCTCAGCCTGGCCATAGTTATCGAAACCGGTGATAAGGAAATCCTTAGGGCATTGGTAGCCGTTCTCTTTGGCGCACTCAAGGGCACCTACGGCGATGCGGTCATTGGCGCAGACGATGGCGCCTGGGAGTTGGCCGTCTCTTTCTTTGATGAGCTTCTCCATGTTCCTGTAACCGGAGTCATACTCGAAGTTGCCAGCGTAGATTGGATTATCGATTTGGTTCAAACCGAAGCGAACCAAAGAATCCGCATAGGCGCGGGCTCTGGCGGTGGCCTCATAGTTGGCGGAAGGTCCGCCGAAGAAGGCGAAGCTTCTGACTTTGTGCTCGTTATATAAGTGCTCCATCATCTCTTCGATGGATTTCTTGTTGTTTTGTCCGAATGAGTGGATGCCAGGGAATTTGCTATCAAGAGCAAGTACTGGGATGTTGGCTTTGCGGAGGAGCGGGAAGATGCGGGCGTCGATCTCGCTGTTTGGCATATCCGACACATCTAAAATGATCGCGTCAAAGTAGCTGACGTCGAGAAGGTTATAGACCGAATATTCGCCTTGGTTGAAAACATCCTCACGAGCGGCTTCGCCAAAAGAGCAGAACTGGGTGATGAATAAGTCAACCCCGCGTTCCTTAGCTCTTGCGAACATGCCCTTTAAAGAGGACATCAAAGAGAATCGCGTCCAGCCCTCAGTCAAGAGGGCAATATTCAATGTTTCCACGCTCATAGTATAACAAAGGTTACATGCTAAGGTCTAGATAGGCGCGTTATTTTATATATTAAAGTCAAAAAAACGCGCATCGACTATTATATAGTTCTTCGTTTGTAAAAGAAAAGTTTTACAAATTTTGGCTAGTGGAAGATGGCCTTTAAGGAAGGTAAATCGGTGTAAAGAATTGGCTCGATGCCGAGCGCAGAAACGGGGGCCAAGTTCTTAGGATTGTCATCGATCATATAAATGTGGTCGAACTTCTCAGAATAAGAATTAATGGCCAATTTATAGAACTCTGGATCTGGTTTCATGATGTGATAGGCACCAGAGACGAAAATCTTGTCGAAGTGGCTTTTGAAGTCAAATCTATCAATGATGTCTCCCATAAATGGGAAGCCGGCATTACTTAGCAAAACGACCTTATCGTCTCCTCTTCTGAGCGAGGTTATATATTCGAAAACGTCCTCTCTCAAATGGATCCTTCTATACCAATCGGCTTTGAGCTCATTCGGATCATAACCGAGGTCTTTGCCGATGCTGACGAAAACGTCATCGAGGGATACATCGCCAAGGTCGCAGTCATTGAAGTATTTCTCTTTGAGAGTCATTGCGGTCTTGGGATCGTCGAAGTGTTCTTTGAACCAATCGACGGCGATCTCATTCATGATGACTCCAAAGCAATCAGAAAGGATAAGGTTTGCCATAACGGCACAATTATATTGAAGTCGCGTAAGAGAGGAAAGCGATATGATGGTTTTCTTTGTTTTTTAGCGGTATTAAGCCCTTTCCCTCGACTCTTTACAATGCCTAAAAAACGGAAAATCCTTGGCAAAAACCGCTTCTTTTTCTCTTGGATAAATCGATATATCGATAATTCTAATTTCGTTGTTCTATCAATATTTTTGTAGCGATATAATTAAGTGCATTTCTTTTAGGTACTAAAAGGCAATGTTGATAATTTGGAGGCGCCCTTAAGGCGATACGCAAACATGAAAATCCGTCTTGAAGTCATCAAAGACGTCCGAGAGATTTGTCAACAGCACAAAGACGAACCTTCTCCGTTGATTGTCATTCTGGAAGAAGTCCAGAAGAAGTATGGCTACGTTCCTGTTGAGTTACAGGAAGTCATCTCTGAAGAAATCGGAGTCCCAGCTGCCGAGATCTACGGCGTTGTGACATTCTACTCTTTCTTCTCACTCACCCCAAAAGGAAAATACGTTATCCACGTCTGCTTAGGCACTGCTTGCTACGTCAAGAATGCCCAGTCCGTTTTGGATAAGCTTTGCACCATTCTTGGAATCAAACCTGGTCAGACCACCGAAGATGGGCTCTTCACCATCGAGGCTGTCCGCTGCATGGGCGCTTGTGCTTTAGCCCCAGCTGTCTCCGTGAATGGCAAGGTCTTCCCACGTGTTAAGGCCACTGAAGTGGACAAGATCATCAAAGAGTTCCGTGATCAGGAGGGTAAATAACAATGGAAAAGATTCTTAATCCAGAAGCTTTAGATCAAAAAATCGCTGAATGTACTGAGAAGCTTAACGATAAGCTCTCCGGCAAAGGTGGCAAGCGTGCCATCCTCGTCTGCGGCGGCACCGGCTGCTTAGCCAACGACTCTCAGCCAATCTTCGACAAGATCGCCGAAGAACTCAAAGCCCGTCACTTAGATGACAAGGTTTCCGTTACCCGCGTCGGCTGCTTTGGTATGTGCTCCCAAGGCCCGTTCGTCAAAATCCTTCCAGAAGACACCCTTTACTGCAAAGTCAAACCAGCGGATGTCGAAAGGATCATGACCGAAAGCATCGAAGGCGGAAAGATCATCGAAGATCTTCTCTATGTCAACCCAGTCAATGGCGAAAAGATCGTCCATCAGGGTGACATCCCATTCTATAAGAAACAACAGAAAGTCGCCCTTCACGGCGTTTCCACCATCGACCCACTCGTGATCGAAGAATCCCTTGGCTGCGATGGTTTCAAAGCCTTACGCAAAGTCCTTACTTCCATGAAACCTCAGGAAGTCATCGACGAAGTCCTCAAGTCCGGTCTTCGTGGCCGTGGCGGTGGAGGATTCCCAACCGGCCGCAAATGGCAGTTTGCCGCCAACGTCAACGCTCCTCAGAAATACATTGTTTGCAACGGTGACGAAGGTGACCCAGGCGCCTTCATGGATGAGTCCATGCTCGAAGGCAACCCATATGCCGTCGTCGAAGGTATGGAAATCGCTGGTTACGCTTTCGGCGCAACCGAAGGTTACTTCTACGTCCGTGCTGAATACCCAGTCGCTGTCGCTCGTTTAAAGAACGCCATTGCTGAGATGCGCAAAGCCGGTCTCATCGGCAAGAACATCCTCGGAACCGGATGGAACTTCGATGTCCATCTCCGTGAGGGTGCTGGCGCGTTCGTCTGCGGCGAAGAAACCGCTCTTCTCAACTCCATCGAGGGAAAACGTGGTATGCCACGTCCTCGTCCACCGTATCCAGCCATCAAAGGTCTCTGGGGATGCCCAACCTGCGTCAACAATGTTGAGACCCTTGCTCAGATCGGTTACATCATCCGCATCGGCGGCGAAGAATTCGCCAAAGTCGGAACCGAAGGCTCCAAAGGAACCAAGGTCTTCGCTCTTGGCGGAAAGGTCAACAACGTTGGCCTCGTCGAAGTCCCAATGGGAACCACCCTCCGTACTCTTATCTATGATATTGGCGGTGGCGTTCCAAACGGCAAAAAGTTCAAAGCCATCCAGACCGGCGGTCCTTCCGGCGGCTGCTTGACCGAGAAAGATCTCGACACCCCAATCGATTACGATACCTTAGTCGCCCGTGGCTCCATGATGGGCTCCGGCGGCGCCATCGTCATGGACGAAGACAACTGCATGGTCGACGTCGCTAAGTTCTACATGGACTTCATCTGCGACGAGTCCTGCGGCAAGTGCTCCCCATGCCGTATCGGTACCAAGCGCATCTACGAGCTCCTCACCGAGATCGTCGAAGGCCGCGGCACCCTCGAGACCCTTGAAGAACTCAAGGATCTTGCCAAGATCACCAAGAACAACTCCCTTTGCGCCCTTGGTCAGACCGCTGCCAACCCAATCAGCAGCACCATGGCTAACTTCTATGATGAGTATCTTGCTCACATCCAAGACAAGAAGTGCCCAGCCCATGTCTGCAAATCCCTCTCCAAGTACTACATCGATCCTGAGAAGTGCAAGAAGTGCTCTGCTTGCGCTCGCGCCTGCCCTGTCAACTGCATCAGCGGCGTCCCAGGCAAAGAACCATATGTCATCGATCAGAGCAAGTGCATCAAGTGTGGAACCTGTATGGGTACCTGTAAGTTCGGTTCCATCATCCACGAATAAAAGGAGGAATGACCAACAATGGAAACAATCAATATCAATATTGAAGGCCGTATCTATGCTGTCGATAAGAGCATGACAGTCCTCGAAGCCGCTCGTTCAGTCGGTTACAACATCCCAACTCTTTGCTACTGGAAAGGCGGCCACAATTCCCTTGCCTCCTGCCGTGTCTGCTTAGTTGAGATCGCTACCGCCCGCGGTGGCAAACTCTTCGCTTCTTGCGTCTATCCAGTCGCCGATGTCCCAGCCGAGAAAGGCTTCGTCATCAAAATCTCATCCCCAATGGCAGTTGAAGCCCGCCGCGCCAGCGTCGAACTTCTTCTTTCCAACCACAACCACGATTGCCAAGCCTGCGTCAAAAACGGACACTGCGAACTCTATGAGGTCGCTGCTGCCGTCGGCGCTCGCCCAGGTGCCTTCAAAGGCGCCCAGACCGAAGCTCACATCGATGAACTCGCTCCTGGCATCATCCGCGATTCCTCCAAGTGCATCCTCTGCGGCCGCTGCATCGAGCGCTGCAAAGAAGCTCAGGGAATCGGCATCCTCGGCTTCGAGAAACGTGGCTTCAACACCTTCGTTTCTCCAATCGCCGATCGTTCCTTCGCCCACGTTCCATGCATCCAGTGCGGCCAGTGCGTCAACGTCTGTCCAACTGGTGCCTTAAGTGAGAAACGCGAAATCACCTGCATCGACAAGGCCAAAGCGGAAGGCAAGTTCGTCGTCGTCCAGACCGCTCCAGCCGTCCGTGCCGCCCTTGCTGAGGAATTCGGCTACAAAGTCGGTGAGCTCAACGCCACCGGCAAGATGGTCGCCGCCCTCCACAGACTCGGATTCGACCGCGTCTTCGATACCAACTTCGCTGCTGACCTCACCATCATGGAAGAGAGCCAGGAGCTTGTTAACCGTATCACCAAAGGTGGCGTCCTCCCACAGATCACTTCCTGCTCCCCAGGTTGGATCAACTACCTTGAGTACTACTACCCACAGTGCATTCCAAACGTCTCGACTTGCAAGTCCCCACACGAAATGGAAGGCGCTATCATCAAGAGCTACTTCGCCAAAGCCCATGGCCTTGACCCAAAGAACATCTATGTCGTCTCCGTCATGCCATGCACCGCGAAGAAATATGAAGCCAAGCGTCCTCAGAACGCCGCTGTCGAAGGCTTACCGGATGTTGATGCCGTCATCACCACTCGTGAGCTCGCCGCGATGATCAAACGCGCTGGCATCATGTTCAGAGATCTTCCAGAAGAAGAGTTTGATCAGGACCTTCTCGGACAATACACTGGCGCTGCCCCAATCTTCGGCGTCACCGGCGGTGTCATGGAAGCTGCTCTCCGTACTGCTTATCACACCTTGACCGGAAAAGAATTCGGCCCAATCGACTTCAAAGCCTGCAGAGGCCTTGATGCCATCAAAGAAGCCGAAGTCGAAATCAACGGCCTTAAAGTCAAAGTCGCCATCGCCTCTGGCATGAAGAACGCCAAAGTCCTTCTCGACCAGATCAAAGAAGGCAAGTCCCCATATCACTTCATCGAGATCATGGGCTGCCCAGGCGGTTGCATCAATGGCGGTGGTCAGCCATTCGTCAAGCCAAACCTCAAACCAGAGGAAGGCCTTGATATCCTTGAGACCTATCGTCAGAAGAGAGCCGACATTCTCTACACCATCGACGAGAAGTGCGCCATCCGTCAGTCCCACAACAACCCTGATATCATCAAGGTCTACAAGGACTTCCTTGGCGAACCATGCAGCGAACTTTCCGAAGAACTCCTCCACACCACCTATGTGGCCAACCGTGAGAAGTATCCAGAAGTTAAGTAAGCTCACAAAAAACAAAAAGGAGCGGGATTTGCCGCTCCTTTTCTTTTGCTAAAGGGCAATTAGGCGGTGTTTTTCTTTTCTGATCGTCCCTTCTTTTGATAAGCGTGAGACAAGCCTAGAGAGAGTTTCTCTTTCAGCACCTAACTCACTCGCCAAAGAGGTGATTGAGACATAGGGGAGGATGCCTTTGTTCTCGTGGATGAGAAACATGAGCCTCTCTTCAAGAACCTGGAATGAGAGGAGCCTCACTCTGGCGTTAAGATCTTTGACTTTGTTTGAAGCGGTGGAGAGGAAGAACTCCAAGAACTTCGGATTCTTGGCTAGGAGCTTCATGAGGGAGGTCTTATGGATGAGATAAAGGGTCGTCCTCTTTTTGGCCACGACGTTGCCTTTGTAGCGTTTGTCGTCCGCATATAGGAGGTTGTTCCCAAACATCGCTCCAGGGCCGATGAGGCTATAGACGATCTCTTTGCCGCCATAGGAGTAGGAGGAAATGACAAGCTGGCCTTCGACGACAATACCGACTTGTGCGCATTCCTCGCCTTCTTTGAAAAGGATGCTTTCCTTTGGAAGCTCCTTCTTTTTCCAAAGAGCGATCTCGTCTTCTTCGAGAATGTTAATAATTTTATCTAACTGTGACATATATCACATTAATCATATATGCATGCACCTATAATTGCCACTGGAGGATATCCAACCATGAAAAAACAATTACTCACAATCATAATCGCTGCAGGACTTCTTGCCTCCTGTGGCACCAATCCAGTCGAGTCTTCAAAAGAAGCTTCTGCTCCAGTCACTTCCGAATCCGTCACTTGGGTCAGTCCAACCGGTTCACCAACCCTCGCCTTCTATGACCAGGGCGAGAATGACAAGTGGCTTTCTACCGCCACCCCAGAGAACGTCATCCCAAGCGCTTTCGCAAGTGCTTCCTATGATGCCATCGTCTTTGACGGCGTCTCTGGTCTCACCATGATCAAGAACATGAATAGAGCCTATAAGCTTGCCAAGTGGATCAACGAAGGCTCCTTCTATGTCGTCTCCACCAAACACACCGCCGAAGAAGCTGTTGCCGCTGGCTCCAAACCAAGCGTCAACGCTTTCGTCAGCACCGGCAACGCTTCCAAAGCCTTCCGCGACCTTGCCAAGAACAAATGGAACTGGGGCGAATATGGCGACGGAACCGATCCAGATGCCGCTATCACCTATGAAAAGGGTGTCGCCGATGTCAGAACCCACCTTCTTGGCTCTGATCCAGACGCCTTCGATTACTATGTCGTCGCCGAACCAGTCTTAACCGCTGTTCAGAATCAATACAAACAGCAGAACAAGACCCTCAATGTTATTTATAACATCCAGACTGAATTCGCTGCCGCCCATGACGGTGCCAAAGTCCCAGCTGCCGCCATCTTCGTCAGCAACGCCGCCTATGAGACCAAGAAAGCCGAAATCGATACTTGGTTAAGCGAAACCCAGACCAGAATCGATAACGTCAAGAGCAACGCCTCCGTCGCCGTCGATGCCGTCAAAGCCTATGAGGACAAAGGAGGAGACTCCCAAGCCCGTTTCGGCGTCCCATCGACCATGATTAATCTTCAGCAGGTCGTCGGTCAGAATAAGCTTGCTTATCTTGCCGCTTCTGATGTCACCGATAAGGCTGCCGTTGCCAATGGCTTCAATGCCGCTCTTGGCGCGCCTCTCACCTTTGATGCATCTTGCTTCTTAAGCTAATCTTCAGACCATGAAGAAAACCCACCCATTCCTTCCATACGTTTTCGTAGCCTCAGGCGTGGTTTTCCTTCTTGGCCTTTGGGCCATCGTAGCCGCTATCCTCAAAAGCCAAGGCAATATGGTCATCCTTTACCCTCACGAGTCTTTCGCGAGGGTTTTTGAATTTCTCTTCTTAGATGGTGCCGCAAAGACTTGGACCGCAATCGGATGGACAACCTTAAGGTTCGTCATCGGTTTTGTTATTTCCTTTGTCTTAGGAAGCCTCTTAGGCAGCCTTGCTGGGCTTCATCAGTGGTTCAAGCATTTCATGAAGCCAACATTAGGAGTCATGAAGACGATTCCGACCGCTGCGGTGGTCATCCTTATCGTCGCGACCATTTATGGCCCTAAGAACGCTCACCTGATCACTTACGTTCCTTGTCTTCTTATCTTCATCGTCGCTTTCCCTCTTATCTTCGAGGCGTTTAGAACCGCTTTAGAGAATGAGAATCCCTCCGTCTTAGCTTCGCTAGACCTCGATGGTGGAAGACGTTCCTGGATGGCGCTCACCAAAGTCCTTTGGCCAGATGCTTTCGCTTATGCGAGACTCTCAATCGCCCAGAGCTTAGGCCTTAGCATGAAGGTCTGCATCATGAGCGAAGTCCTTAGCGCGACCTCAGCCTCAAAGCCATCAGTCGGAGGACTTATCTCAAACGCCCAGTCTTCTGGTGCGGTTGAAGATATACTTCCTCTTGCCATCATTGCCTTGTTATTGATGCTTGTAATCGATATCCCTTTCTTCGTATTAAGAAACAGAAAAGCCAAATAGAGGGCGATTTTGCACGGAAAATCGGCTATAATCAGCCCTGATGAAAAAGAAAAGCAGCGAGAATTTCGAATTCCGCACCTGGGGTTTCGAAGTCTATGACATACTGAACATCGCCATCGCTGTTTTCATGATAATCAGATTGGCATTAGAGAATGGCCCTGTTCATTTATATATCTTTAGGGGAATTGAGATCGCCGCTTCATTGGCTCTCATCGTCTTCATCATGCTTATTTGGAAGAACCACGAAGAGGTTAAGGAAAGGAAGTATTTCTCCTGGGCTTTCTTCATTGCCTGGGTAGGAGTGGCTGTCCAAGCGGTACTTGCGATACTCATCGTTCCGGATGAACTCTTCAACAACCCTCTTTTCAGCGAGATCTTCTTTGAAGTGGTGGGTCTTATTGCTCTTGAGGCAATGCCTTGCGCCTTCGTTTCTGGAAGCGTGACTGCCGATAGACCAAAGATTTGGGGGCCAGCCATGCTTGTGGGAGTCATCATCATCGCTGTCTCTTCCGCTTTTTGCATCAGCGTCTTCTTCATCTATAAGGATTTGTCCGCTTTGACTTTGGATGATGTCATTGAGCTTGTCTCATTCTCAATGCCGTTATTTCTATCTTCCTTTGGACTCATTGAGCTTAGGCGGTGGAAGAAATCGCTCCCTCCGGTCCTTCCAAAAGAAGAAAATTAAGCGTTTGATTAACGCTTTTTCTTTTTATGGATATAATGGTTTCATAAGGAGCCACATAATATGGAATTAAAAGGATCAAAGACCGAAAAATGTTTGATGGAAGCTTTTGCTGGTGAATCACAAGCCCGCAACAAGTACACCTACTTCGCATCAAAAGCCAAGAAGGAAGGATATGAGCAGATCGCCGCTATCTTCCTTGAGACAGCCGAAAACGAGAAAGAGCACGCCAAACTCTGGTTCAAATATCTTGAAGGCGGAGAGATCAAAGACACCGCCTCTAACTTAAAAGCAGCCGCCGATGGCGAGAACTACGAATGGACCGATATGTATGAGTCCTTCGCCAAGATCGCCGACGAAGAAGGCTTCAAAGAGATCGCTGCCAAATTCAGAATGGTCGGCGCTATCGAAAAGCACCACGAAGCAAGATACAGGAAGCTCCTTGAGAACGTCGAAGGCGGAGTCGTCTATGTCGCCAAGGACGTCGCCGTTTGGAAATGCCGCAACTGCGGACACATCGTCATCGGAAAGATGGCTCCAAAAATCTGCCCAGTCTGCATGCATCCACAGTCCTACTTCGAACTCGAAGCCAAGAACTATTAATCTAAGCTAAAAAAAGAAAGACCGGTGATTTGCCGGTCTTTTTCTTTATTCGAAGTCGGGATCCGAATGGGATTTGTCAGGGTTTTCTTCTTTTTTCTCGTCTTCTTCCTTAGCGGCTTCGACTAGAAGCGGGAGAGGGTTGAACCAGTGGTAGATGGCTTCAACGACATAGATCGCGGTCACATAGAAGAGAGCAGCGGAGATGATGAATTTATAATCCTCATTTGGAATCGCCCCGTTAACGAGATGGATGATGTCAATTGGGATCATCGCGCATGGAACAGGGATGAGAAGGACGGTGTCGAGCATCGAGCCTTTCGCCCTTTTCTTTTTGGAAGCGAAGAACCAGATGGTGTTTCCGATGAGAATGGTTCCGCCGATAAGGGTAATCCAGGTGAACCAGGTTACTTTGGTGTCGCTCATGCCGATGACGCCGGTGAGGGTGAGGGTTGCGATGACGGCGGCGACAATCGCGAAGAGGACAAGCTCTCCGCTATAAATGAGTTTTGCTTTGGTAAGATCGTCTAAAGGTTTTTTCATACTGAAAACATTAAAAGAAATTAATCCATTTGGCAACTCTCGAAGTATAATTAATGAACCCAAGAAGGAGATAATATGGTTATTCTCAAAATCGCGAATATGGGCGAAATCAAGATCGAGCTCGATTACAAGAACGCCCCAATCAGTTCCGCAAACTTCGTTTCTTTGGTCAACAAAGGTTTCTACGATGGCCTTACCTTCCATCGCATTATCAAAGGTTTCATGATTCAGGGTGGCTGCCCACTAGGTAACGGCACCGGTGGCCCAGGATATTCCATCAAAGGCGAATTCCGTTCCAACGGTGTGAAGAATGAGCTCTCTCATAAGAGAGGCGTCATCTCAATGGCCCGCGCCATGAATCCTAACAGCGCAGGTTCCCAGTTCTTCATCTGCGACAAAGACGATCTTTTCCTTGATGGCCAATACGCCGCATTCGGTCATGTCATCGAAGGCATGGATGTCGTCGATAAGATCGCTTCCGTCAAAACCGGATTCCAAGACAGACCCCTCAACAAGGTCGTAATCGAAAAAGCCCTGTCCGTTGAGGAACCAGAGCCAGAATTCGAGAAGATTAAGTAATTATTTGAATCTCTCAAGGAGATAAAGAAGCATCAATCTGACGTTTAAGGCGAAGAAATACTTATCGTCCTTAAGCATCTCCTTAACCTCATCAAGACCATAGAGCCTCGAGTCGATATCCTCAAAAGCCTCGAGGTTCTTTTCTTTGAAGGAAACGATTCTTCCTAGGACAACGGCATTGGTCTCATCGCTAAGTCCAGAAGATGTGGTGCCGTTAGGGGCCAACACCTCTAAATCGGTGATGATCGCTCCCGCTTCTTCGAGGGCCTCTCTTTTCGCCGCTTCCAAGATGTCGGTGTCATCTTCATCAAGAAGCCCGGCAGGAATGGATGTGACCCTTCTTCCGACAGCAGGCCTAAACTGGGAAGTAAGAAGAATGGAGATTTTCCCTTCCTCATCTACATAGTAGAGAGGAATGGTAACCCCATCCGGCCTTGAATAATCTTTGGTCAAAGGAAGGATATGGTCTTTGTCATGGCGGGTCGCCATGAAGTATTCGTAGTCATAATGCGTCCCATCGATCTTCGTAACGTCATAAGTGACGGTGACGAAATTCAAAAAAGAGTGGGAAGTCTCTTGAATCACTTTTTTGACTTTCCACTCCATGGCTATAACTCCAAGAGGTTGCCAAGGTCGGTAACGGTCTCCGCCTTAGTGGTCATATCGACGCGGGTCAGTTTCATGTGCCCTCTCGTTTCGAGGATGAATCCCGATTTCTTGTCGAAGAAGGATAAGGTGTGTTCGATTGGTCGATATTCGAAATAACCGGCATCCATGTTGGAGAGGTCTCTGATCGTCAAAAACTCTCTGCCGTTTTTGCTTTCATCGTTGACAATGAATTCGTCTTTGCCCGTTTTGTCTCTGAAGCGAATGGCCATTTCGGCCTCACCCATGAAAGCCTCAAGATAGACTTTGTCGACAGGTTCCAAAGAACGGTATGTGATGGTGGTAGGGGTCTCTTTGATGAGTTCGATCGAGCTTCTTGGGAAGAAGTGCATCTTCATCACTGGGCTCGTATAAGAGAGGATGACTGGTTCTTTCCATCTCTTAACTTTTGCATTGCCATCCATGCAGTAGGCTCTCTTTCCATTAGGAAAGACAACGGATCTTCCAGTGAATTTGCCATTATGGAAGAAGTTGATCGACATGTCGGTGTTGCTGATTGAGAGGAGGATCATGTCTCCGCCTTCACCGAAAACGATGTTGAGTCCATCTTTCGCAGGCTGGACGGTAAGGTCGGTTTGGCTTCTCGTGTTGCTATGGGCAATCATCGAGGCCATGCGTTTTGGGTTCATGGAAAAACGAAGCCCTCTTTCGGAGGATGGTCTGAATTCCATTAAGCCAGGAGATTTACTCGAGGCGTCTATCCATTCGTATGGGATGTTCATAAAACAAGTATCGATTAGTTTCCTTTAGATTACAAATGCTTCTTGATTACGATTGTTTTGTCCTGGCAGATGATTGAAATATCGTTTTTCGAAAACGCAAAGCATTTATCTGGGTTATCTTTCGTCGCTTTCAAGAAATCATCGCTACTACCTTCGTAATAGACACTTGAAAGAGAATCACAAAGGATAAAAGCCCCATCTTCTATTTCGTGGACGGAGGATGGCAAATGGATTTCTGACAAAGCAGTGCATTCAGCAAATGCGTCTGAGTCGATTCTTTGTAGCGACGAAGGGAAATGAAGTTCCTTTAAGGATTTGCAACCATTGAAGGAATTCATTCCGATTGAACTCAACTCGTCATTAAAGATTATCGTCTCGAGCTTGCTGCAAGAAGAGAACGCGTAAGGCTCTATTGACAATAGATGCCTTGGCAACGTCAATGATCTGATACCAGTCCCGCTGAACGAGTCATGGCCGATGCTATAGATGTGGTCGTTGAAGGCTATTTCCTTTAAGGATTTGCAACCATTGAAGGTTGATGCAGGTATTCCGTTGTTGTTTGGGTTCCTCGATAAGGAAACTGACCTCAATTTGACACAATCTTGAAATATTGAGACACCATCGAGGGTGATTCTTGAAAAATCAAAACGGGAAAGAGACTTGCATCCGGCGAAAGCGAAATCGCCGATCTTTATCTTTCCAGTAGGCCCATCAAAAGACACTTTTTCTAAGTTGTCGCATCTATAAAAAGCATGTGAGCCAATGCTATTTTCTCCGCCATACCCTAGAGGCAATTTGACACTTGTCAGGTTCTTCATGTTCGAAAACGCAGCTGGGCATACATTCAGCGTTTCGATGTTCTCAAGATTCATATGAAGTGAATACTTGGATACAAAAGAGTTCACCTTTTTCTTGGTTTCTTTTGTGTATTCAGACATAGATTGGCCTATCTTTTTCTTGGCAGTCTGACTATCCATGAAATTCACGAAATCTTTCGGTGTCAAGTTTTTGATGTAATAGTCGTTCAACCCACGGACGATTAGACTATAGCCGCTGATCTCCAAATCTTCCCCGTTAAAGAATCCATTGATTTCGGCTGAATCTAGATCCAAGACTGGTTGTGGTGGTATCGAGTTAGCAATCAAATCGCGTTTCTTTTTTATATTCTCGAGATATTTCACATAAATGATTTCCTCTGGGAAAGCCTTCATGAAAAAGTTCTTGGTCTTTTTGTCGATTCTTCCCTCTTCGAAGAGTTTTAGAATCAGCGATTTCAGAGAAATATCTTCTTTTGAAATCAAGATGACGATGTATGGTTTGTTTTTCGAACAGACGAATTTGATTTCTTCCATGACCGCTTTCGAGAGAAGAGCGTTTTCGCTTATGTAAAACAAAACGCCTTTGCAATCGAAAGGAACGATGTATTTTGAGGCGGTATCTTTCCAATTCTCGCCTGCGTAAATGCCACGGTCATACCAAATGGAGATGCCTTCCTGTTGGAGGTCAAAAATATCACAATAGACCTCTTTATAATCGAGGTGGGAATAGGAAACGAAATAATAGTTCTTCGTGTGGACCTTAGGCAAATAGGCAGGCGGAATCAAACTCAAGTCGTGGGTCTGGATTATGTCTTTCTTAATCTTTACCTGCTCAATCGTTGAATGTTTTTCTAAATCGGTTAAGTTGAATAATTCCATACGTTTTGATTTTGAGAATAGAGGATTTATTTCATGAGCTTGTTAAGCTTCTCTTCGGCAATCTGAGCGACTTCTTCAGGTGAAAAATCGTAATTTCTCCCGCAAAACCCACATGAAACTGATGTTCCCTTGCCTTCTTTTTTGATGGCTTCGAGGTCATGGAGGGTTAATGAAGAAAGTATCTTGCGGCTCTTCTTTTTGGAGCAGCCGCAGTGGAATTTGACGTCTAAGGTTCCGTCAACCTCATAATCAAAACCCTTGAGGGCCATCTTGATTAAGGCTTCTGGATCATTGTCGTTGGCCTTGAGAATCTCGCTTACGGACTTCATGGCGATGACATTTTGCTCTAAGCGGGAAATGACTTCCTCTTTGGCGCCAGGAAGAAGCTGGACGATGAAGCCGCCGGCCGCTTTGACGTGGACGTCTTTCCTAAAGGAAACACCGACACCGACGATCGATGGGGTTTGTTCGCTTTGGCCAAAGTAATAGGAGAGGTCGTCTCCGATCTCGCCGCTCACTAAATCCAAAGTGGTCACATGAGGTTCGCCTAAATCAGAGTAATGAATGACAGTCATCTTCCCTGGGGTGATGGCATCACCGACAGCCAAATGACCATATTCGTTTGGAGGAAGGACGACGGTTGGGTCCTCAACATAGCCTTTGACAGTGCCTTTGCAGTTAGAGGAAGCGACAAGCCCGCCCATAGGGCCTTCGCCCTTGATTTGGATGGAAACCCTCTCGTCTTCGTTTTTGAGCATCGAGCCCATCATGAGGGCCGCGCTCATAAGCCTGCCGATGGCGGCAGTTGCGATAGGGGAGTAATTCTGAGCTTTTCTTTTCTTCTCGACAAGGCTCTTGGTTGTGATCGCAAAGAACCTCACTTGGCCATCTTTGTCTTGGCCACGAATCATGTAATCTTTGTATCTGTTCATAAATCAAAAAAAGGCAAAACCTTTGGTTTCACCTTTAATCATAGCACAAATAATCGCTATCTATTATTTGGTTAAAGCTGAATAGAATTCTGCTTTGATGTCGTAGATGCGGGAAGCCGCTTCGTAGGCCGCTTCGGAATCGAAGGAATTGAGGGAGACGCCATTGTTGAGGTAATCGCCAATGCCGAAGATGGTAAGGAAGGCGATGACACGTTCACGATGTCCCGCTTCTTTGGAGAATCCTTCGGAGATGATTTTGGCCCATTCGCGCAAGAATTTGGTATCGAATCTTTCGTTAGCAAAGGCTCTGACGAGGCTCTCGTTGTTTTTGGTTATCGTCATTACGGCGTCGAAGCAATTGACGAAGTCGGTTTTCTCGTCTCCGGTCAATTTGATGGCCGCTAAAGCGTTCTTATTGGCTCTGAGGAAGTCGTTTTCGATCTCGACGATGACATCGCGGATCGTTTTGTAGTGGTAGTAGAAGGATGAACGAGGGACTCCAAGCTTCTTGCAAACCTCGTTGATCGTAATCTCGTCGACGTTCTTTTTGCGGTAGAACTTCAAAACGGTTTGCTGGAAGTTCTTCTGCAAACGGGTTTTCTTCCCTTTTTTGGTTTCCTTTTTCTTCATAGCGATCTCCTGTCGATTTTTATTAAAACAATGTTTTCGCTTTTTTCAATACTTATGTATACACAGAGTACAAAAATTTGAAAAAAGTTACCGCTATATGTGACGAATATTGAAAAATGAAAATGCTATAAAATGTTGGAATTGTTCAAAAACGAGAACCTCAAGGCCAAACTCGCAAACAAAAGGTTTCTCTTTGCTATATAATTGGCAGTATGCCGATTATAGGTTCCTACATTTTGCCTCATCCACCCTTTTGCGTGCCAGAAGTGGGGCGCGGAAAAGAGAAGGCCGCTGAGAAAACAGTCGCGTCTTTGATCTCCGTTGCCAAAGAGATCGCCGCCCTTGAACCTGACACCATCGTTTTCATTTCGCCTCACTCGGAAGCCTATAGGGATTTCTTTCCAATCGCTGATGGCGAAGTGGGCATTGGGAACTTCTCGGCATATGGCCTTCCGGGCTTGAACTTCCGTATTTTCTATGACCGCGAGCTCGTCAAGGAAATCGCCGATGCCGCAACCCAAAGAAAAATCGCAGCGGGTCCATCACTCGGAAGTGACAATTTGTCTGATCACGGAACTCTGGTTCCGCTATATTACATCAACCGTTTCTACCGCAACTTCAAAGCGGTTCGCTTAGGTTTAAGCGGATTCCCTCTTTTAGAGCACTACCGTTATGGCCAGATGCTTGGAGACGTTTTCGCGAACAGTCAAAAGAAGATCGTCGTTATTGCTAGCGCAAACCTCTCACACTGCCAACGCGCGGATGGTCCTTATGGGTTCCGCATCGAAGGTCCTCGTTATGACGAGATGATGCAGAAAATCATTGAGACTGGCAACTTTGGCCTCCTCCTTTCGATGGACCGCTCCCTCATCGCCAAAGCCAAGGAATGCGGACACCGCTCCATCCTTGTCCTCGCAGGGATGCTTGACCGCCTTGAAATCAAGAGCACCATCCTTTCCCATGAGGCTCCTTTTGGAATAGGATATCTTGTCGCTAAGGTTGAAGCCCTAGGCTTTGATGCTTCGAGAGCCTTCTATGAGCTTTATTGCTCAAAGGAAGAGTTCTCCATCAACGAGCACAACGAAAAGAGCGACCTCTATGTCAAATGGGCGAGGCAGAGCATAGAGACATATATCAAAACCAAGAAGCTTCCTCCGATGGAAGAAATCCTCCCAGACAACTTCCTCAAGACGAAAGCAGGGGTCTTCGTCACCATCTATGAGCATGGCGAACTCCGTGGCTGCCTTGGCTCAGTGAAGCCGCTCAAAGAGAACCTTGGTCAAGAGATTGCCCATAACGCCGTAAGCGCAGCAACCTGCGATCCTCGTTTCAGCCCAATCAAGAAAGCCGAATTCCCATACCTCAAGATCGTTGTCGATGTCCTTACGAATCCGATCCCGATTCTGAGTGTCATGGACCTTGATGTCACGAAGTACGGCATCATCGTTGAGAACGGCGACAGAAAGGGAGTCGTCCTCCCTGGACTTTCTGGAATCGAAACGCCAGATCAGCAAATCGATGTTGCTAAGAAAAAGGCGGGCATTGAGGATGATGAGGAAATCACCCTATACAGATTCGAAGTGAAGAGGCACCAATAATATGAACTTCTACGCATTTAAAAACAGATTCAAATATGGCTACAAGAAATTCTTCGCCATCCTTTTCGCCATCCTTGGCGTGGCTTGCCAAATCACTGCCCTCGTTCTTACTATCGTTCTAGGCATTGAGTCTCCAGACATCCTTGGAATCTTCAGCAGTATCATCGTTCTTGTTGCCTATTACTACCTTCTAACCGGCAACATCAGAGGAACGACCATCGCCTATAGGGGGTTTGCGGTATTTGTCTTCTTCAACATCATCGATTTTGCTTTCATGCTCATTCGGGTCGTCTCCGGCTCGTTCGTACCGCTTTTGAGTGGGGACCCCATCAGTATCGCTTTAATGGTAGCAACCCTCGCTTTCTCCATTCTTGCTTTCGTAAGTGGTCTTATGACCTATCTCAAGTTCCGTAGCTACCAGATGCTAGGAAGAAAGACCACATATGAGACGGTTCGTAACTGGTGCATAGTCTTCACCATCATGGCGATTATTTACAGTGGCATCATGATTCCTTTCTATTTCATGTCAGCAGCAGAATCGGGCATGACGATAACCGATACCATCCTGTATTACGTCTTATCCTTCATGGAGCCAACCGCGACCATCTTCATCGCAATATGCGCCTATTTCACAATCCTTCGTCTCAGAGATTAATGTGTTGCTAAGAATAGGCCCAAGGGCTATATTTACTTCACGTGCCGACTTAGCTCAATTGGCAGAGCAACTGAATCGTAATCAGTAGGTTACGGGTTCAATTCCTGTAGTCGGCACCAACTAAAGAACAAACCCACCAAAAAGGTGGGTTTTTATAAATAATTCGTGACAAATTCAATAAAGTACCTAGATTATGTTTCAAATCACTTTTTAGCGATTTTAGGTATATCAATCGTCTAGTTAGTAGGAGGAGAGGTTATGAAACTCAAAAAACTCATTCTTGTTCCAGTCTTGTCGATGGTCCTTTCGGGCTGCTCTACTAATCCGGCTAACGGTTTTATCAACACCCCAATTGTTTCCTTTAACGGCAATTTAACGACTGTTGGAGGCATCGATTTACTTAGAAACCCTTCTAAGCTAAGCCATGAGATCACCGGTGAGCAATACGATTCCGAAAGCTTCACCAATTTCAGAAACAAGATGAAGGTCTTCTCAAATAAGCTGAGCGGCCTCTTCGTTAAGAGGTTTTTCAAGGGCGACAAAAACTTTGTTTTATCCCCTCTCTCCATCGAAATGTGTCTTGGCTTAGCCATGAGGTCAGCTGGAGGACGGACACGAGACGAGATCTTAGCGGCTTTTGATATGGACTACGACACGTTCAATACCAACTTTAAGCTCTACTTTAATTCGCTTCATGGCACTGGCAAAAACAACTCAGGCGAGATAACGAATGAGCTTTTGCTGGCAAATTCCATTTGGATTGATAAGGGTTTCAAACTTAAAGACGATGGCCTTGACGCTTTAAGAGACGACTATTATTGCTACCCATACGCGGCCGATTTTTCTAACAATTTCGGAAGCGCAAAAAGAGCGATTGAGGAGTTCATCTATCAGAACACCAAAGGTTTGATCAATCCTTCTCTCGACCTTAATCCCGCCACTTTGTTTGTTCTGATGAACGTTTTATATGCCAAAGGCCTCTGGAATGAGCGTGGTGATGAGCTGTCATATGCTTCGTCTTATTACCGGTTCACCAACAGCGATGGTTCTAAATCTGATAAGCAGTTGCTTGATGGTCACTATGCAAAAGGCAAACCGATTGTCACAGACGACTATGCTTGTTTCTTCGCCAAGCTTTGCGGTTACGAACTTTACTTCGTTAAGCCAAATAGGGGCAAGAATCTCAAAGATGTCTTTAACAAGGACACCATGAATCACGTCCTCGATAGCAAAAACATCATCACTCAGGATGACGAGAAGCTTGAGAAGTATTACACCAAGTGCGTCTTCCCAGAATTCAACGTATCTGGCGACTTCGATTTGAAAGATGTTCTCCAATACGATTTGGGCATTGAGTCGTTATTCAGCCCCGCCACGTGCGATATGTCTGGCTTGACCGACATGCCAGTTTATTGCGACGATGCGAAACATCTGGCCGTCTTGGATGTAAACAAAAAAGGCATCGAAGGCGCGGCGGTGACATACCTAGCATACGCTGGCGCTGCCTATGATCCTTACAAGGAGGTTTTCGATACCTTTGAGGTCAACAAAGAATTCGGCTTCATCTTAACGCGTTGCGGCAGTGTGGTCTTCTCTGGCGTCGTCAATAACATCGACTAATCTCCAAAAAAAGAAAAAGGCCGGCAAAATGAACTGAACCCCTCTTAGTTCACAAGAAAAAGAAAAGACCTCCTAGTGTAAAATTGCATTAGGAGGTTTTTTATATGGCAAGCAAAGGCCAAAAATTTAAGAAGTATTCCCCGGAATTCAAGGAGAAGATACTCAAAGAA
>JAFYAZ010000018.1 GCA_017540455.1 Bacilli bacterium
CTTCGTCATTTGCGATATCATCACCGAGAAATACGAAGAAGTTAATAGATTCGTCATCGATGAGATGGATCATTCAACCACCCTCTTCGACACCGTTGGCGGATACACTGGCGAAGACCGTAAGATGGTTAGAGCCGTTATCTATACCGACGAGACAACCGAGCTTAGGGAATTCATTGCGACAATAGATCCAAAAGCCTTCGTTTCATTCACAAAAGCCAAGACCATCAATGGAGAAGGCTTCGAGCCGTTCTATGTAAGACGCAGGAAGAAAAAGCAGTCAAAAATGCAAAATTCCCAGCAAAACCCTGCCGAAAATGAGGTAAACAACGATGGCGATAGATGATACCCATCGCTTCGAATTAGTTTCTCCTTTCAAACCTACGGGCGATCAGCCTGCTGCCATAGCCAAAATCCTTAAAGGCGTTGAAGAAGGCAAAAAAGTCCAGGTCATTTTAGGCGCGACCGGAACAGGCAAGACTTTCACCGACGCGAACATCATCGCCGCCTTAAATAGACCAACTTTGGTCCTCGTCCATAACAAAACACTCGCCTCACAGCTATATGGCGAATTCAAAGAACTCTTCCCTCATAACAGGGTTGAGTATTTCGTTTCGAACTTCGACTTCTATCAGCCTGAAGCCTATATTCCAAAAACTGATACATACATCGCCAAAGACGCGATGATGAACGATGAGATTGAGATGATGCGTACAAGTGCGGTCAATTCGATCATCGAACGCAGGGACACAATCGTTGTCGCTTCGGTTGCCGCTATCTATGGCTTAACCGATCCAGAGGAATACCGTGGTCTTGTTTTCGAAGTCCGTGTAGGAGAGACCCTAGACAGAAAACGTTTCTTCGAGAAACTTGTCGAAGCCCAATACAACAGAAACAATTTCGATTTGGCTCCTGGCAACTTCAGAGTCCACGGAGACATCATCGATATTTGTCCGATGTACACATCGGATTACTACATCCGCATCGACTGCTTCGGCGATGATGTTGAGAAGATCTGCGAGGTTGATAAGTTAAGCGGAGAAATCCATAAGAGCTATCTCACTTATCCTATCTACCCAGCTTATGACCACGCTTCGACAAGAAAGAGAATCGAAGAAGCCTGCGTCACTATTTCCGAAGAGCTTGAAGACAGGCTTAAATATTTCCGTTCCGAAGGAAAACTCCTTGAAGCGGAACGCCTTGAAATGAGAACGAGGCAGGACATGGAATCCCTTAAGGAATTCGGTCGTTGCCCTGGCATTGAAAACTATTCCCGGCACATCGATAAACGTAAGCCTGGCCAAAGGCCATTCTGCTTGATGGACTATTTCCCGAAGGACTATCTCCTTTTGGTTGATGAGTCTCACGTCAGCTTCCCGCAGGTCAAAGGAATGTTTAATGGCGACAGGTCCCGCAAAGAGACTCTTGTTGAGTATGGCTTCCGTTTGCCGAGCGCTCTCGATAACCGTCCTCTCAACTTCCAGGAGTTCGAAAGCTTAATGCCTGATGCGGTGGTGTGCACTTCCGCGACCCCAGGCGAATATGAACTTAACCTCTGTGGACATGAAGTCGCAGAGCAAATCATCCGTCCAACCGGCCTTCTTGACCCAGAGATCGAAGTCAGGAAACCTCTTGGTCAGATCGATGACATCATGGCGGAGATCAAAGACCGCATTGAGAAGAACGAGAGGGTCATGATCGTCACTCTCACCATCAAGATGGCAGAGGATCTCACCGCTTATCTCAAAAACGAAGGTATCAAAGTCACCTATCTCCAAAACGAGACGAAGACCCTCGAGAGAACCGAGATCATCTATCAGCTCCGTAAGGGCAAATTCGATGTCCTTGTCGGCATCAACCTTCTAAGAGAAGGTCTTGATATCCCAGAGGTCTCTTTGATCTGCATCCTTGATGCTGACAAAGAAGGCTTCCTCCGTTCAACGACCTCCCTCATCCAGATCACGGGACGTGCAGCGAGAAACGCGCATGGCAAAGTTATCATGTACGCTGACACGATTACTCGCTCGATGAAGGAATGTATCGATGAGACCAATCGCCGTAGGAGCATCCAAAAAGCCTACAACGATGAATATGGCATCGTCCCAACGACCATCATCAAAGAGATCAGACCTCCTCTCACCAATAACGACAGGGATGAGGAAGAGTTCTCCAAGATGTCTGGCAAGATGTCGAGGAGCGAGATCGAGAAGCGTTTGAAGCTCCTTGAGAAAGAGATGAAAGAGGCCGCAAAGAATTACGATTTCGAAAGAGCGGCGGAGATTCGCGACATCATTCTCGAGACGAAAGCCAATCTCGGAAAGTAAAGGAAGCACTATTGTATAGTGAATCTTTGATTGCGAAAAAGGTCTAACTATACTAAAGTTATCTAGCGCATTTAGCGTTCGGAGTTATTCGTATTATGCAGTGGTATGACATCTTATTTATCATCGTCGCTCTCATATTGATCGTTTTGAGCTTGCTCCAAGGCGGTAAGTCAGAAGGTGCTTCTGGCGCTATCACCGGCGGAGGACTTAACGTCTTCGTCAAAACCAAGGAACGTGGTTCCGAGAAAGTCATTACTTGGCTTACCTTCGGATTCGCTGTCGTCTTCCTCTTCCTCGCTCTCCTTATCATGATTCTCAATGCTAAGGGACCTGAAAGCGGAGATAACGGTACCACAACCACCGAGCTCCTCACCTTCTTCAAGCTTCTCAAATAATCGAGAAAGAATAATCGATAGGCCAGATAAGAATCTGGCCTTTTTTAATGAAATTAAAACCCTTAAGTGTTATGTTAAGGTTAGCTATGGAAATAAAAGAATACGTCCTTCAAGAAAAGGAAAGAATCAAAGCCGAAGTGGCTCAAATGCCTGAGGCGCCTGTTCTCTCAATCATCACCATTGGCCATAACCCTGCCAGCGAGTCTTATGTCCGTGGAAAGAAGAAAGATTCCGCGGAGGTTGGCATCACCGCCATCCAAACCCAGTTTGAGGAAGATGTCACCGAAGAAGAAGTCCTCTCCCTCATCAGAAAGCAAAACGAAGATCCATCAATCACCGGCATCCTCGTTCAGCTTCCAGTTCCAAAACATATCAGCGAGAAGCACATCAACGAAACCATCTCCCCTGAAAAGGATGTCGATGGCTTTGTCCTTGGCTCCAAATATATCTGCTGCACACCAAAAGGAATCGTTGATTATTTATCCGCTGATGGATTCGATTTCACTGGCAAAAACGCAGTGGTTTTAGGTAGAAGCGATATCGTTGGCAAACCTATGGCAAGGCTTCTCCTCAACAAAAACTGCAACGTGACCGTCCTCCATTCGAAGACCAAAGAAGAAGACCGTCGCATGTATCTTAAGAACGCCGACCTCATCGTTGTCGCAATCGGCAGACAAGCCTTCATTGATCATACATATGAACTCAAACCAACCGCTTGGTTAGTCGATGTCGGCATCAACAAAGGCGAAGACGGACATCTCCATGGTGACGCCGAACCAAATCTCCCAATCGCCAAACAGACTCCGGTTCCTGGAGGCGTTGGACTTCTTACGAGGCTCGCTCTCCTTAAGAACCTCATGGAAGCCAAGAAATAAAATAAGGAAAAAGAAAAGAGGCTGAATCTGAACTGAACCCCTCTTAGTTCACAAGAAAAAGAAAAGACCTCCTAGTGTAAAATTGCATTAGGAGGTTTTTTATATGGCAAGCAAAGGCCAAAAATTTAAGAAGTATTCCCCGGAATTCAAGGAGAAGATACTCAAAGAA
>JAFYAZ010000019.1 GCA_017540455.1 Bacilli bacterium
CGCATCTCTGGAGCATTACATTCAACTGGTAGAGGAATGGATTGCCTTCTATAACTCAACAAGACTAAAAAACAGGAACCTTAATTGATTCCTGTCTTTAGGTCTTTTTTTGAAGTGTGTCCGTTTTGGGGTTCACTTCAAAACCGGCCTCTTTTTTAATTTTTCACTAGGCTGCTGGAGTTCCTTCTCTATAGACGCCTAAGCATCCCCAGTAGTTTTCCTCTCCGCTCTTGCTGGAGTCGCTATAGATCTTGTAAGTGGCCTCACCAATCGTATAAGCGGTCTCACCATTGTACTTGGTGCTGGTTCCGCATCCGGCGTTCTTGTTGCCGCTCACAAGGTCGAAGTGGAGCATCCATCCTTCGCCTTCGCCGATGAATCCGACATAGAGGTAGAAGTAGACTTTGGTGCCTTCGATCGTCCAGTATCTCTCGGTATCGGCATGGTCATGCAAGGAGTAGGAGTTCTCAGGGATGACGCGCTGGAAGTCACCGGCGATGTTGCCGGCGGTATGCCAGGCATTGATCGTCTCGACGGTGATGTTGTTGGTGTTGTTGCCACCGAACTTGAGGTAAGCGCCCGCTTCGGTAACGCCGGTTGGGAGATCGGCAGCGGCGACCTCAACGATCGAAGCCTCAGAGAAGGTAAGTGGCTGAATGTTATCGAAGGTGAGGGAGTTATTCAAATCAACGCGGAGGTAGTAGTTTCTCGTTCCGTCATTGGCGCCGAACATGTTGCTTTCGAATCCGATGTCGCCATAGGTTCCTGGAGCGCCGCCATAGATGCGGTAGGTGGCTCCGGCTTTGATGGTCGTGATATCGGTTAAGCAAAGCCTGACGGTGAATTCGTTGTTCTCGTTGAAGGTCAAGGCCTGGTAGTCGGCATCTGTTGGTTGGTTCTTGCCATAGTCAAAGGAACTTGTTCCTTCATTGAGAAGGCCCCATGCCCATTTGAATTCCTCGGCGGTGTAGTTGGACTGAGTGCCTCTGACGGTGATATAGGCTTTGCCGCTGTCATTTCCTAAGGAAATGCTCATGTCCTTGAGTTCTTTCTTTGGACCGGTGCTTGTCTCAGCGGCTTTGCTAGATGATTTAGCGGTGCTCTTGCTGCTTGTCTCAGCTGGCTGGCTGCTCTCAGCTGGTGTGTTGCAGCTTGCCAAACCTAAGGCGAGTAAGGCGCTTGCAGCGAAAATGAATCCTTTTTTCATATTGGTTTCTCCGTTGTTTGATTTAATAATCACACATTGTCCGCAAAAGGGCAAACGAGATACAAAAAAGACCAGCGGTTGGCTGGCCTTTGTTTTTTGTTATTAGATGACTCCGCAAGGGATGAGGATGGCGAGGCAAAGGGCGACTGCTCCCCAAATGCTTGCGAGGAAGATCTTCTGGAATTTCGGGCTCTTGTCTGGGACGTAGACAGCGGCGAGGAAGAACGGCACATAAGTGGTGATGAAGACCGGGATGGCACCCCACCATGGGTAGACCCAGATGAAGGCAGGGGTGGCAGCAAGGAAAATCTCAAATACGGCATAGAGGAGAGACATCGATAGCATGGTCATGAATTTGCATGGGATGCCTTTGAATTTGCCTCTAGAGAAATAACGGACCGAATGATCCTCTGGCAGCATCTTGTAGGCGATGATGCCGGCGATTGAGAACATCATTGAGAGCTCCCAGCTTACGCCGATAAGGAGGACGAATGAGGTGCTTTCGTTCGAGACGGCCCAAAGAGGGTATCCGAAGATTTTCGCGATGACCGCGTTAGCGATCTCATAGAGCCAGTGGACTCCATAAAGGGAGAATCCGGCGATGATGGCTTTCCAATTCTTGTTCCTGACCTCGGTCCAGTAGATGTAAAAGACCACGGCAAGGAGGGCGATGAACGTCCAATTGAAGTTAGCCAAATCACGCGGAATGATTTTTGATACGGCCTCTTTTGCCGCATCGCTGTTGTCGCCAAAAAGCATAAAAGTGTTCCTTTCTATTATGATTAGCGGTGGTATGAGTTAATTTCAGTATTTTGGAAAGAAAAAGTCAATAGGACCACGAAATATAGTTCGTCAATCTTTGAACATTAAAGATTTTTTCATCTAAAACGAATGTTTACGAAAACTATGTTTTATGTGTGATTTACGGGTGTTTTTGGAATTATTTAGCAAAACCCAAAATTGTTTTTGTAAAACGATATTGTAAAAAAAAGAACAAATCATTAAACTTTATGAGTTTCAACAGCAAGAACTTATGGACTATCAAGCATATTACTCCGTGAGCGTATTCTCACTCGTCATCATCGTGTTGAGTACCCTCATGTTCATAAACGTTTATTCCTTTAGGAAAAACATCAAATCCCTCGCGATTCCTTTCTTCGTTTCCCTTTCGATCGTCATCGAAATGGTTGGAACCGCTCTTGTGAGCGCTAACCAGAATGTGGTCGCTAGCATCTTGATGGCCTTTTATTACGTCTCTGGCGGTCTTACCGGCTGGTCCGTTGTCATTGCCTTCGATTGGTTTGCCAAGACCAACATCTTCAAGGAATTATGGAAGCGTTTGCTCTTAGCCATCCCGGCTTTCGCCGTTATACCTTTCTATTTATATGAAATCATCAGCCAAGGATTCACCCTCCACGTTTTCTCTGTTGAGTTTGGCCTTTCAGGAATCGCGGCCACGGTCGTCTTAGCCCTCTACTTCCTTGGAAACGGCATCTTTGGCTTCCTTGCTACAAAGAAAACAGTGGGCAGCAGGAGACTCCTTTGCCTTATCTTCGGTTTCTGCTCCCTCATCCCATTCATCTTCATGTCCATCGGATTCATCACCCTTCAGGGAATGGAATACAGATGGTTCCCATACGCTCTCATGGTCCTCATCGCCGTCCTCTTCCTCCTTCGTTACAAAATCACCAAGGATGGACTTACCGGCATCAAGAACCGTTCCGCCTTCGATAGCGATATCAAAGACAAGGTCAACAACGCCAGCAAATACAAAGCCGTCTACCTCATGTATTGCGACATCGATGATTTCAAGGCCATCAACGACAACTATGGACATAGCGTTGGAGACGAAGCCCTTATCTTCTTCGGAAAGGCCCTCCATGAAGAAGCGGAGACCATCAACGCGAATGCCTTCCGTATGGGAGGAGACGAATTCTCCGTCATCTTCTGCCGCCAGAGCATGAAAGACATCGACGCCTTCATCAAGAGAATCTATGATCGCCTTAAGAAAACGGAATTCACCTTTGAGCTTAAATTCTCAACCGGCATCGCCAAATATGTCGAAGGCATGTCCGTCATCGACTTCCTCGATCTTGCGGACCGAGAGATGTACGAACAAAAGAGGAAGAGCGAACTTACTCAGAAATAAAAAAGCGCCCTGTTATGGGCGTTTTCTTTTGCCTAAGATATTTTTATAAAAATATTGCTCGACTTTTCTATAAATGAGAG
This sequence comes from Bacilli bacterium, assembly GCA_017540455.1. Classification (GTDB taxonomy): domain Bacteria; phylum Bacillota_I; class Bacilli_A; order RFN20; family CAG-826; genus UBA4951. The sequence continues at coordinate 3,437 of JAFYAZ010000019.1, forward strand.
TAGCATACACGAGGGATAAATTTATGTACGATTTAGTTATCATTGGAGCCGGCCCTGCTGGTATCTTTACTGCTTTTGAGCTTTTGAAAAGAGGAACCAAAAAGAAGATCCTCATGGTCGAAAAAGGCCATGCTGTCGAGCATAGGCATTGTCCTAAGGACAAGATTGGACACTGCATCAAGTGCGACCCATGCGCCATCACGACCGGTTTCAGCGGAGCAGGCGCTTTCTCAGATGGCAAGCTTTCGCTCAGCCACGCCGTAGGCGGAGAGCTTCCTGACCTCATCGGTGCCGATAGGGTCCAAGAACTCATCGGATACGCCGACAAGATTTATCTTGAGTTCGGCGCTGACAAGCACATCGAAGGAAGCGACAACGACAACCCAGAGGTTAAGACAATCAGAAGACACGCCATCGAAGCGGGCCTTCAGCTCATCGATTGCCCAATCCGTCACCTTGGAACCGAAAAGGCCCATGATCTTTATCTCGCCCTCGAAAAATACCTTCAGGAGCATGGCGTCGATATCGTCTTCGACAGCGAATGCTACGACCTCATCCTCAAAGGAGGGGAGGCCAAAGGTGTCAGAATCCGCAAATACCACACCAACGAAGAACAGATCGTCGAATGCAAAGACGTCGTCATCGCCGCTGGCAGAAGAGGCGCTGACTGGCTTGAGAAGATCTGTGCCAAATACGATATCGCCCACAAACCTGGCCCAGTCGATGTCGGTGTCCGTGTTGAGGTCCGTAACGAAGTTATGGAAACCCTCAACAAGACCCTCTACGAAGCCAAGTTAGTCGGCTACCCAGGACCATTCAAAGACAAGGTCCGCACTTTCTGTCAGAACCCTGGCGGATTCGTCGCCCAAGAGAACTACGATGATGGCCTCGCCGTCGTCAACGGCCACTCATTCAAGGAGAAGAAGAGTGAGAACACCAACGTCTCGATTCTTGCTTCCCATAACTTCATGGAACCATTCGATCAGCCAATCCAGTACGCTATGAGATTCGGCGAGCTCACCAACATGCTTGCGACCGGACACATTCTCGTCCAACGTTTTGGCGACATCCTCGATGGAAAACGCACTTGGCCAAAAGAGCTCTCCCGCTCTAATCTCACCCCAACCTTAAAAGATGCGGTGGCAGGTGATATCACAGCCGCCCTCCCATACAGAACCATGACCGACATCATCAACTTCATGAAAGCGGTCGACCACGTTGTCCCAGGCTTTGCTGGACGCGAGACTTTGCTCTACGCCCCAGAGATCAAGTTCTATAGCAACAAGGTCAAGATGGACGATAAATTGGCCACGAACGTCAAACACTTATACTGCCTTGGCGATTCCTCTGGCTGGACCCGCGGCCTCATGATGGCTTCCGTCATGGGTGTCTACTGCGGACAGATCCTTTCCGAGATCGAAAAACAAGAGGAGAAATAAACCTTGATGCGCGCTTCAGGTATTCTTCTTCCCGTGAGCGCCCTTCCTTCCGATTTTGGGATCGGAGATTTCGGCTCGAGTGCTTTCGAATTCGTCAAGCTCCTTAAGCAAGGCGGATTCAAGCTCTGGCAGATTCTTCCTCTCAATCCTTTGGGCTATGGGCATTCCCCATACCAGCCTTTTTCAAGCTACGCCCTTGACGAACTCTATTTCGATATCGCCTCTTTGACCGAAGAGAAACTTGAGCCTACCTCAAAGATTAATTACGAGGAAATCGCCCACAAAAAGCACGAAATCCTATACAAATCCTTCATGGATTGCAAAGAGAAGGACCATAAGAAGACCCTTTCTTTCATGAAAAAGAATGAGTGGGTCAAGTCCTGGTCCCTCTTCATGATGCTTAAGCGCAAGAACGCTATGGCGGCCTGGCACACCTGGCCAATCGAAGACCAAGAGAGCATCAATAACGACAACGGGGAACTCACTCCTGAGAGAGAATACGAAGTCTGGGTTCAGATGAAACTCTATGAGCAGTGGATGGCCTTAAAGAAGTTCGCGAATAGAAACGGCATCCGCATCATCGGAGACGTTCCTTTCTATGTCGGATTCGATTCCTGCGACGTCTGGGCAAACCAAGATTCCTTCTTGCTTGATGAGCACACCAAAGAACCGACCTTCATCGCCGGCGTGCCTCCGGATTATTTCAGCGCGGATGGCCAAAGATGGGGCAATCCTATCTATAACTGGGATCTCTTTGAGAAGAATGGCTTCTCCTTCATCCTCAACCGTTTGAAGGGAAACGCTTCGCTATACGACATCGTGAGGCTCGATCACTTTAGGGCCTTTGACACTTTCTGGAAGATTCCTTCCTCATGCCCAACCGCCCAAGAAGGCGAATGGATTGAGGCTCCTGGATACAAGTTCTTCGACATCCTTAAGAAGGAGCTTAAGAAGACTGAGATCATCGCTGAGGATCTTGGTGAGCTTAGGCCTGAGGTCTATACCCTTAGGGACGCTTACGATTTCCCTGGCATGAACGTCCTCGAATTCACTTTCGAAGACATCAATTTCGATGTTAAGAAAGAGAACATGGTCGCCTATATCGGCACGCACGATAACGACCCATTCGAAGGCTTCGTCGAAAAGATGAGTGAAGAACAGAAAGCCAAATGGCTCCTTGCCCTCAAAGGATATGAAGGAGAGAGCTTAAGAGAAAAGGTCATCGAATACCTTCTCTCCTTGCCAGCTAAGTATGCGATCATCTCAATGCAGGATGTCCTTGGCTTAGGCTCAGAAACGAGACTCAACTCCCCGTCGATCATCAATGGGGATAACTGGACCTGGAAGATGAAGGATTACAAAGAATTCGTAGCCCTTCTTCCAAAGCTCAAAGAAAGCAATAAACGTCATAGGCGCTAATTGATTATTTGTGAAATTCTCTCTTGTGGTAGACGAGTCACTTGACTATAATAACGAAGCGCCTCTATAGAGGACATGAGTTAATGGGTAGTTAGCTCAGCTGGGAGAGCATCTGTTTGACGTACAGAAGGTCAGGGGTTCGAGCCCCTTACTACCCACCAATCTTCAAGAATAGCCTTACTCGTTAAGGCTTTTTTCTTTTTTTCTCTAAAAAATGAAACTAGAATGTAAATAACAAAAGGAGTCTACATATGGCTAAACCAGCACCAAAAGCAAAGCCAGCTGCGGCTAAAAAACCAGCGAAACCAGCTGCCAAACCAGCTGCGAAACCAGCAAAAGCTGCCAAACCAGCTCCTGCTA
>JAFYAZ010000020.1 GCA_017540455.1 Bacilli bacterium
GGTGGCTTTGATGCCAACGATTTCAGCTTCGTCGTTGATCTTGATCTGACCACGCTCGACACGGCCAGTGACGACGGTGCCACGGCCAGAGATGGTCATAACATCTTCGATTGGGAGAAGGAATGGCTTGTCAGCGGTTCTCTCTGGATCTGGGATGTAGGTGTCAAGAGCCTTAAGGAGCTCAAGGATTGGAGCAGCAGCTTCGTCTTTGGAAGAAGTGCATTCGGTAGCCTTTAAAGCGGAGCCACGAATGACTGGGACTTCGTCACCAGGGAATTCGTATTTGTTAAGAAGGTCACGGACGTCCATTTCGACGATGTCGATAAGCTCTGGGTCATCGACCATATCGCACTTGTTAAGGAAGATGATGATCCTTGGAACGCCGACCTGACGAGCAAGAAGGACGTGCTCACGGGTCTGTGGCATGACGCCATCAGCGGCACTGACGACAAGGATGGCGGCGTCCATCTGGGCGGCACCGGTGATCATGTTCTTGATGTAGTCAGCGTGCCCTGGGCAGTCAACGTGGGCGTAGTGACGGGTTTTGGTCTCGTACTCTTCGTGAGCGGAGTTGATGGTGATACCACGAGCTCTCTCTTCTGGGGTGCTATCGATTCCGCCGTAGCCGACGTCTTTAGCATTACCTTCGACACCACCGGTCTCTTTGCCAACAAGGGAAAGGACGTGGCAGATGGCGGCGGTAAGAGTGGTTTTGCCGTGGTCGATGTGACCGATGGTGCCAACGTTAACGTGGACACGGTCACGATTGAATTTCTCTTTTGCCATTGTGTTTTTTCCTCCAAAAATGGTTTTCTAGAAAAGCAGCAAATTAATCATAGAGCAAGCATTTTCGTTTCGCAATAGGTATTACCTATTAGTGAGACGCGCTCTCTTTGACAATTGCCTCTTGGACAAAGCGTGGGGTTTGTCCGTAGTGGTCGAAGCTCATCATGAAGTTGCCACGACCCTGGGTGAGGGAACGAAGGTCGGTGACGTAACCGAACATCTCGCTGAGTGGGATCATGCAGGTGAGGATCTTGGCGATACCGCGCTGATTCTCTTCCTGGATCTCACCACGACGACGGGTGACATCGCCGATGACGTCGCCATAGTACTGCTCTGGGGTAGTGATGGTGACCTTCATGATTGGTTCTAAGATGACAGGATCGCACTTCGTAGCGGCTTCTTTGAGAGCCATGGAAGCAGCGATCTTATAAGCAGCTTCCGAGGAGTCTACATCGTGGTAGCTTCCATCGAAAAGCGTAGCTTTGATGTCAATGACTGGGAAGCCAGCGATAAGGCCTCTTCCACAGGCATCTTCCAAGCCTTGCTGAGTTGGCTTGATGAACTCTTTTGGAACGGATCCGCCAACGGTCGCATCGACGAACTCGAAGCCCTTTCCTGGGTTTGGTTCGAATCTGATGGCGACGTCGCCGTACTGACCATGGCCACCACTTTGTTTGATGTATTTGCCACGGGTTTCGGCTTCTTTGCGGATGGTTTCGCGGTAGTTGACTTGTGGACGACCGACGTTGACGGAAACGTTGAATTCACGTCTCATACGGTCGATAAGGACATCGAGCTGGAGCTCACCGACACCGCCGATGATGGTCTGACCGGTTTCGGCGTTGGTGTGGACACGGAAGGTTGGGTCCTCTTCAGCGAGTTTCTGAAGGGCGATGGACATCTTCTCCTGGTCGGCTTTGGTTTTTGGCTCGACGGCCTCTTCGATAACAGGCTCTGGGAAGGTGAGGGATTCAAGGACGACCTTCTCGTTGACATCGCAGAGGGTGTCACCGGTGGTGGTAGCTTTGAGTCCGACGACGGCACCGAGTTCACCAGCGTGGAGAACGCTGACTTCCTGACGGTGGTTGGCGTGCATAAGGACCAAACGGCCGATACGCTCTTGGACGCCACGGGAGCTGTTATAGATGTAGGAACCGGCTTTGAGCTGGCCCTGGTAGACACGGACGAAGGCGAGACGGCCGATGAATGGGTCGGTCGCGATCTTGAAGGCTAAGCCAACAAATGGGGCATCGTCAGTGGTTTTGCAAACGTATTCTTCGGTACCTTTGGTTCCCTTCTCACCTGGGATATCAAGTGGGGATGGGAGGTAGTCGATGACAGCGTCGAGAAGGAGCTGGACGCCTTTGTTCTTGAAGGCGGTTCCGCAGAAGACTGGGAAGAATTCGGCGGTAAGGACGGCCTTACGGGCGACTCTCTTGATGTCTTCGACGCTTGGTTCTTGTCCATCAAGGACCTGCATCATGAACTCTTCGTCGTATTCGGCGAGAGCTTCGAGAAGTCTCTGGTGGTAATCAGCGGCCTGGTCTTTGAGATCGTCTGGAATCTCTTTCTCGACTGGGGCCTCGTCTTTGTCCTGGCTGTAGTAGTAAGCCTTCATGCCAACGAGGTCGACCTCGCCGGTGAACTGGCTTTCACGTCCGATTGGGAGCTGGAAGGCGGCATATTTGACGCCAAGACGCTCTTTGAGGGTGTCTAAGCACATGAAGAAGTCCGCACCGATGGCGTCCATCTTGTTGCAGAAGACGATCCTTGGAACGTGGAATCCGTCGGCCTGACGCCAGACGGTTTCGGTCTGAGGCTCAACACCATTCTTGGAATCAAGAACGGTGACGGCGCCGTCTAAGACACGAAGTGAACGTTCGACTTCAACGGTGAAGTCAACGTGCCCAGGAGTGTCGATGATGTTGATACGGTGGTTTTTCCAGAAAGCGGTAGTGACGGAAGCGGTGATGGTAACGCCTCTCTCCTGCTCTTGGACCATCCAGTCCATGACGGCGGTGCCTTCATGAACCTCACCGATCTTGTGGGTACGTCCGGTGTAATAAAGGATACGTTCGGAAGTTGTGGTTTTACCGGCATCGATGTGGGCCATGATACCGATGTTTCTAGTGTGGGGAAGGTCGTAAACGTCGCTTTCCTTGATAAGGTTCTCGGCCATAGGTCTTCTCCCTTACCAACGATAGTGGGCGTAGGCTTTGTTGGCCTCGGCCATCTTGTGGACGTCTTCTTTCTTCTTGACAGCGGCACCAGCGCCGTTGGCAGCATCGATGATCTCACCAGCAAGCTTCTCTTCCATGGTCTTCTCACCACGGAGGCGGCTATAGGTGACGAGCCATCTGAGTCCGAGGGTCTGTTTTCTCTCGCTGGAGACTTCGACTGGGACCTGGTAGTTGGCAGCGCCGATGCGGCGGACCTTTAACTCAACCTCTGGCATGATGTTCGCGATAGCGGTAGCGAAGACATCCATGGCTGGCTTCTCGGTCTTCTTTTCGATGAGCTTGAAGGAATTGTAGATAATTGTCTGGCTGGTTCCTCTCTTGCCATCGTACATGACGCGGTTGATGAGACGGGTAACGAGCTTTGAATTATAAACTGGATCCGGGAGGACATCGCGTTTTTCGATTTTACCTTTGCGTGACATTGTTCATTTTCCTCCTTATTAGTTGCTGCCCTTCTCTGGGGTCTTGGTTCCGTAGAGGGAACGTCCCTGACGACGGGCTTCGATTCCAGCGCAGTCAAGGCAGCCACGGATGATGTGGTATCTGACGCCTGGGAGATCTTTGACACGGCCGCCACGGATCATGACGGTGCTGTGTTCTTGAAGGTTGTGGCCCTCACCACCGATATAAGCGGTGACTTCGTATCCATTGCTCAAACGGACACGGGCATATTTTCTAAGAGCTGAGTTTGGCTTCTTAGGAGTCATGGTGCCGACACGGGTGCAGACGCCGCGCTTCTGGGCACTTGGCTGGTTGGTCTCGCTCTTCTCAAGGGAATTCCATCTCTTGCCCAAGGCTGGTGACTTGGACTTCTTGACTAAATTCTTTCTACCGGAGCGGACGAGTTGGTTGATTGTTGGCATTCTTTGCAATCTCCTTTTTCTCTAGTCGCTAGAAGAGGGTTCCCCCACTTCAGCGTACGGGTTGAACTATACGCGCGAGAAAAAACCTTGTCAACACCGAATTAATATGGATTTTGACACGCTGGGTTATGTGGATAGCGAAATCACGATATTTCCCCTTAGAAAAAATTTTTTAACTTTTTGTCTATTTATAAGGAAATGCGCGCCCATTGTCTGCTCCCAAAGTTGATTTTGGGGAACGGGGCGAAATTCAGAGATGACATATTAAGAGGCTGTAAAACGACCATTAGTTTTATTTTTTCATTTTTTTAAGCGGTAAAAAACCGCTTAACACTCGTCATTTACTTATCTATTCCATTTTGGAATTGCATTATTCCACTGCTCGTTTGATAATAAGAATGACCCGTCAGGGTTAGGAGGAAACCATGACTAAGTTTGGAAAAAGAGCCGAAACGAGGATGAATGAGCTCGGATGGGATCAAAAAACGCTTGCTCGCGAATCGGGCGTGCCCGCCTCAAGCCTCAACCGCTACATTTCAACCACAGAGCCTAGAATGGACATTGTAATGAGGGTGTCAAAAGCTCTTGGGGTTGAGCCAACTTATTTCAGCGAGGCAACTGCCGAAGCGATCAAACCGTACGATGAAGTGATTTCTGTCGTTGGCCGTTGCAAAGGCGGACTAACTGCCGAACAAAAAAGGCGCATCATCGAAATCCTCATCAAAACCGAAGGAGAAAAATAAGTGTACTATCTCAGCGGCAAGGAATACGACGAAATCGTCAAAGAGGTCATCAATCTTTATGAAGACTATGTTTTAAATTCTTTCCCGATTGATGTAAAGGCCCTTGCCACTGCGATGGGTTTTGTTCTCAAGCCCTACTCTTCGCTGCAAAAAGAAGAGAGGGGGTTTCTATTGCAAAAGGAAGAAACCAAAAATGGGTTCCATGTCTGCGATATAAGCAAAGGATATCCCAAATACACCATTTGTTATAACGATCTGGATCAAGAGCCCAGATGGCGCCACACAATAGCTCATGAAATCGGCCACATAGTGTTGAAGCACGGATCAAACCCCACTAAAAGCCAAGAAGCAGCAGCAGATTATTTCGCAAAGCAGCTTCTCGCCCTATCGTGCATCATCATTGAAATGGGGCTGGGGTCTGTCGAAGAGATTGTCTACAGATTCAACATATCCTGGGAATCGGCATTCTATACTTACAAATCTATAATGAAACGCCGTGAAAAGTTTGGCGATTCAATAATGGATTACGAAAAAGAATTCATTGAATGGATAAGGAGGTGGTTGCCTTCTTAATCAACAATAATAAAAGACGATTCAAGCTGGAACTCGAATCGTCCGTTCAGCGGAGTAATATCACACTGATAGCGAATTGATATTACTCCGAACAAGGGGTTTTTGCGAGCATTTTCCCAAAACAAAGCTTGCGAACAAAACTTTTTAAAAGGAGTAAAAAATGACAAAATTCAATTCTTTCCGCTCAGAAGTCCCTTATCTTAGGGACGTCTTCCTTGCCTATCTTATTGACGGTGCTGAGCGAACCGAGAGATATGGCTACCCTATCATTCCATCAGATTTCTGTTATAACAAAGTCCCTGGCGATGTAGCCCAATGGGACAAACGGTCAAACGTTAAAGATCCCAAACATACTGCGATGTCCTTCTACTGTAAGGACCAATACTTTCAGCCGATTTTAAGCAACCCCAAAGTCTATGTCGACAAACTACGTGTCTATGAATGTTTGGTTGGGATGGACTGCAGTCCTTTTGATAACATGCCCGCATGGGTTGCGGATCACCAGATCGGTCTAAATCTGGCCATCACCTACTACTTCGGAAAATGCGGACTTAAGGTGATCCCAAATATTCGGATCGCCAACACACCTGGCTCAGACGAATCCCTCGCCGCATACCCCAAACATGTTTTGATAGCTATTGGAACCAACGGCTTCACGAAGGACCTAGCCAACCGCGATATCTTTATGAATCAGGTGTCCAAGATCATTGAGACACTAGAACCCGCAGGTATTGTGGTGTATGGGCCGGCCGCAGACGACATCTTCGTCGCCCCTCGTTTTATGGGAATCCCTATCTACCCATTCGAATCATTCATGCAGAAAAGGGGATCTTCCCGGAAGAGAAAGAAGGAAGGGGGTGTTGGCGATGAAGGGTAACAGCCCGTTATTTGCAAACCGCGGCGGTCAAGGAGGCGGAGATTCATCTTCCAGGCCATCAGGAACTACGAAAAGCTTTAACGCCAAATTATTCAGCTACTCAGACAGCGCTTCTAAATACGATGGCTATCTCCTTAATGAGAATCACCCCCAAGGAGGATCGAAAGCCAAATTCCTCAAACAAACCTTAGGATACAGCAAAGGGGATGGGAAAGCTCTCCACGCCGCAATTTCAGATGCTATAGACGGCAGAATTCCAAACAATGTCGAAAAGACAAGTCATGGAACTAAATACAAGTTTGATACAAAAATCAGGGGAAAAGATGGAGCCTATTACAAGGCAAACGTAACCGTGGTCATTCAAAATGACAATGGTAAAATTACTTGGAGGCTCATTACGCTAACGCCCGGAAAGAAGGACAAATAATATGAACGAACTCGATTGCGTTAAACTTATCAAACCTTTCAAGGACCTACCGTTAGGAACCAAGGGAACAGTTGTATTGAAATACTCAGACACTGAAGTCGAGGTCGAATTCTTCGACGACAAAGATCAGTCAATTGACGTTTATACAATCCCGACTAGCTACCTCGAGGTAACTTGGAAAGCACAATAAAACCAAAAAGAAAGGCCGCACTGTTTAGAGCAGGCGGTCTTTTAATACTGTTCTTTATTCTTTTTCGTAAAGATATTTGTCTCTCTCAAGAGGAGGCCAAGATTTGAAGTGAAGCCTATTCATCTCTGAACAGATGAGATCGGCTTTGAAAGCGACTCTTTCTTTTGGGAGGAATTCGACATATTCATCATCGATATATAAGGCGAACATGTGCGTGTTCACTTCGAAGATGAGACGGTAATAGGTCTCGTAGCTAAGGTCGATATGATATGGCTCCCCTAACTTCGTTCCGTCATAATGCATTCCTTTGTGGTCCAAAGTGAAGGTGCCTTCCCCTACTATCTCTGCGGCATGGTCCTTGCTCTTGACGTAATGGTCTGGAGGCTGGATGCCGATCGTGGTCTTGAAAGAGAAAGAGAAATCAGGGTTCTCTCTGATCTGCTTGATGATGTCTTTCCTTTCCATAACGACCCAATCGGAAGGGTATTTAGGCATGTCTTTGATTTCTTTATTTGGGATGAGCTCAAGATATTCGTTGCACTTGGCCTCGAATCCGCAGGCATCGCACTTGATAACGTCGCCTTCCGCGTGCATATGGAATTCTTCTCCGCAGGAAGGACACTTATAGCAGATGTCATGCATTCCATCGCACCCCTGCCCTTTGGTGTCCCATTTGAAATGGTTCTTCTCTTGGTATTCGTAATCGTTATGGCCGAATTCGGTCCTGAGTTTGTCCTCAATCTGCTCTGGGGTGAGGGCCATGATGTCCTCTTTGGTGAACATCTTATAGACGGTGACCTCGCTTCTGCCGCCTTCCCTGTAGTAACGAGAGAAGACCGGAGCGACAAGGGCCTGCCCATCGAATCTTGCGAAATAGACCGGCACCTTGCAGTGCTTGATGAGTTTGCCCACGCCTTCGATGAAGTTCTCGTTGATGCCGGTGACGGTCGCAAGTCCTTCTGGTGACATCGTGACGACGCCTTTCTTCTTGATGATCGAAAGGATGGCTTTGACCCCAAAGACATCGACGCAGAAGTTCTTCTTTGGGAGGATGCTCATCCTCTTGAAGGCCCACTGGAGGTGGCTTCTGAAGAACTCGCAATATCCGGCGACCATGTTGAATGGGCGAGGATACATGACGGCTTGGATGTAGGAATGATCAAGTCTAGAAAGGTGATTCCAAAGGACGATGGCCCCTTCTTTCTCTTTGCGAGGATCATCGATTCGATGGACGACTGGGTTATGTTTCTTGAGTTTGATGTCCACCATGATGAGATGGTAGAACCAGTTGTATAGACGGTTTGGGATATGGAAATTACGGTGCAAAAGCTGCCGTTGAAGTGATTCTTTTTGTTTGCTCATGAAAATCATTCTAGGTTATCGCTTTGCTGAAAGCAAAAGAAAAAGGAACGGGATTTGCCGTTCCTTTTGATTAGTCATCGCAGTAATAATAAACCTTTGTGTCAGAGTACATCATGAAAGAGGCGTTATCGATAACCCGCTTACAGGTTTCGTCTGAATAGAAGCCGACAACAGCGTACATTCCGCCATTTGCATAGTGCATAGGATGACACATTCCGATCAAATCGTTGTACTCTTCATGCGTCGAATATAAAGGATGCCCAGCCTCGACAGTCACGCTGAAATCGAATCTTGGCATTCCGAATACCGGTTCTCCATCATCGCCACGTTTAATATAGAATGACTGATAAATGGAGACCGTGTAGCTGGTCGGAAACGAGAATCGCTCGCGCGAGGAGCGGGATGAGGACGTAGTCGAGTCGGCCAGAACGGAAACGTCACCCGAAAATAGCGAGCTCAAAACAGAGACTGAGTCGCTCTCGCCGGAGAGCGGCTGGCTCTCGTGGACGCCGCCAACCGAGCAGGACGGGAGGATGGTGCCTAGGAAGGCTATGTTCAGGAATAATCTTGTCTTTCTCATGAGTTAGCCCAAATTGTAGGTTACTTTTAACATCGCCTCAGACACATTTCAATTCGTAATTTGCTTAATCTGCAAGGGTTCGCTAAGAAAAAAGGCACCCATGGGGCGCCTTCTCTTTTTTGGTCTTTACTTATCCTCGGTATCGATAGCCTCGAACTTGGCTTTGAGGGTTGGACTATCCTTCGTCAGCTTCTTGATCGAGAGACCTTGAGCTTTGTCATTAGCAAGGCGGAGGTTGTTTCCGCTGCGAGTGAGCTCATCCCTGACCTTCTGAAGGTGGGTGATGGTCTTATCGATTTCCTCAATCGCGCTATTGAACTGACGCGTGGCAAGATCGTAGTTTTTGCCAAAGGCGGTTTGGAAGTCACTAAGCTTCTGCTCAAAGTTCGTGACGTCGATATTCCTTTGCCTTTCTTCCTCGATGAGGGCTAAGGCCTTGCTGTTCTTTTTGCTCGCTGCATCAAGCAACGCGATGATCGGGAGGAAGAACTGAGGACGGACGACGTACATGTTCGGGTAACGGTATGAAACATCGACGATGCCGTTGTTATAGAGGTCGCTGTCTGGTTCAAGCATTGAGACGAGGACGGCGTATTCGCATCCTTTCTTTTTTCTGTCTTCATCGAGTTTCTTGAAGAAGTCCTCGTTCTTGTGCTTGGTGGCCGTCTCATCGTTCTCATTCTTCATCTCGAACATGATGGAAAGGAATTCGGTGTTATTCTCATCGTAATCCCTGAAGACAAAGTCACCCTTAGTTCCTTCGACGACGTCATTATCCTTTTCGAAATACGCGCGTGGATACGCGATGGCGCGAATCTTATCGAATTCGTTGTGGCAATACTTCTCAAGGTCCTCGCCGATGTCTTTGGTGCTTTGCTTGGCTTTGTAGTCTTTGTAGAAGGCCACTTGCTCGTCTTTGGCCTTGAGCTGGATGAGGAACTCTTTCTTGTCGCTGTCGAGTTTGCCTTCGAGCTCAATCTTCTCTCTTTTGAGTTTCTCTTGGATTTCTTTCTCTTTGGCGATTGCTTCACTCACCTTGTTCTTGGTCTCCATTTCCGCCAAGTTGATCTTGCCTTTGAGCTCAGCGATCTCGACGTCTTTCTTTGAAAGGGCCTTGGCCACTTCGTCTTGGCTTGATTTCTCTAAGAGTTCCACTTTATGGAGGAGTTCGTTGATCTTGTCGTCTTTGGCTTTCTCTTTGTCTTTGGTTTCGGAAAGGAGCTTCGTCTTTTCGCTTTCTAAAATGGCGATGTACTTCTCTTCCACCGCTTTCTTGGTCTTCTCTATCTCTTCGTCGAGGTGATTCTTTCTCACCTGTTCGAGTATCTCGTTATACGATCCTTCATCGATGGTAAAGACCGTACCGCACTTCGGGCATTTGATTTCTTTCATATGTGTTGCCTCCGGATAATATTTTGAATGGTTTGATATCAAAACTCCATATTGGAGAGAAGAAAAAAAGACGCGACCCTTAAGGAGAAGGGATCGCGTCTTGGGTTCGTCTATTTTATTCGGCGACGTAGCCTGGGATTGGTTCGAGGAGGTTCTCTCTCAACGCGTCGATGTCTTCTTGTTCGACACCACGGTCAAGCATCCACTCTTCGCAGATGTCCTTGAGAGGTTTGCCTTCAGCGTATTCCTGGCAGTTGAAGACGGCCTTGATGAATTTAGGGAAGTCGTAGTTATCGACTTTTCTATCACGGTATCTCTGGTGAGCACCGTTATCGAAGGAAGTGAACTCGTAGTCCATGCAAGCCTCAAGGAAGCTGATGCCAAGGGTGGCTTCAAGGATGAAGATGAGGGTTCCGGTTCTATCGGCACCGCCCCAGCAGTGGCAGTAAACGGCCTTATCTGGGGTAGCGTTCTTGAAGATCTCGACGGATCTCTTAAGGTCAGCAGTGCTGATGTTGTTCCAAAGGTCAGCGAAGGAACCAAGGGCTAAACGTTCATATTCGACGTCGCTGCCAAGAGAGGAACCTTGTTGGGTTCCGATGGCGTCGGCCTTACGGAGGTCAAATTCGAAGCCGATGTGGAGCTCATCTTTGAAGATGGCTTTGTTCTCGTCGTTGAGGGTGAGTCCGTGGCCAGACATTGATTTAAGGATTTCTTCGTCAACAAGCTCGGAACCACGATAGATGAGACCCTGTTTGATTCTCTTTCCGTCACGGGTGTGTTTGCCACCGATGTCGCGGACGTTGTAGGCAGGAGCAGCATTGATGTTACGGAAGTGTCCTTTGGTCTTGAAGGAACCGATGGCGGAGTCATGGGCGCCGTCAGCGGTCTCGACTTTCCAGAAATAGGTGCTGTCGCAGAAGAGGTTATTCATCTCGACGCTTGGTTCGGTGACTTCGAAGGTGGTAGCGCCTTCGGAGAAATCCTTATCGGTATCGAGATAGACTTTGTAACCGGTAGCGCCTTCATAAGCGTCCCAGGTAAGGTCGAACTTCTCGAAGTTGTCCTTGTCCTTGTCGCCGGTATCACGGAATGTCTTGGCATCAACGCCTTTGCAGAGGTAGGTGTCTGGGTATTCATCTCTACTGACCTGACGGAGCTCCCACTTCTCATCTTCGGTTGGGGCGGCTTCTTCATCGGCGGCGTACATGGCGTCGACATAGGCCTGGACCTGCTCTTCGATGATGGTGACTTCTTCGCCATCCTTGTTGGTTTTGAGGGTGATGGCGCCATCCTTCGTAGGAGTGATGACTTCAGAAGCTTCAGTTGGAGTTGAGGTTTCACCAGAAGTTCCGGCTGGTGTCTTGTCACAGGCGCTCAAGACGAGCAACGCTGAGGCAAGCAAAATAATGTTTTTCTTCATTTTGTTTTTCCTTTCATTTAGGGGCTTTTCCCTAATCTCGGATTTTGTAAGCCTAATTAGAATATCATTTGATATTCCCACCTACAATGATATTTACAAGCATAAAGAAATTAAAAAGTGGCCATCCTTTGCGAATAGCCACATTTTGCTAAGGATTTCTGATTAGGCAGCTGGTTCGAGAAGGTTTTCCTTGATGCTTGTGATCTCTTCATCAGTCAAACCGACTTTGCCTTTCATCCAAGCCTCAACGACCTCACTGAAGGTCTTGTCTTCGGCATAGTAGGTTGAGCTCATCATGCCGTTAGTGAGAGAGGTGAAATCATAGGTTCCGGAATTGTCTCTCCAAGCCTCGTGACGGATTCTTGTGTGGATGGTGTCGAATGAGGTGAGCTCATAGTCCATGCAGGCCTCAAGATAGGAAACTCCGAGAAGTCCATCGAGAAGGAAGGCGATTGTGCCAGTACGGTCAGCACCGCCCCAGCAATGGAAGTAGACGGCATTCTCTGGGGTGGCGGCGCCGATCTTCTTGAAGACATCCTTGTAGATGGCTAAGGTGCTGGCGTTATTCTGGTTCCACATCTTATCGTAACCAGAACCAGTCGCATCTTGGATGAAGGCGACATCATCGCCTAAATCGGATTTGCTTTGGTTGTTGGTTTCCGCGCCAGAGGTACGAAGATCGACTTCTGTACGGATATTGAGTTCGTCATGGAGGACGGCAACGGTTGTCTCATCGCAGGTGATGATATGTTTCTGGATGTGTGGGATGGTGCCGTCGAAGGCGGTCTTGGTAAGCTCGCCACCGCGGTAGACAAGACCCTGTTTGACCTTACGGCCGCTTTCGGTCATCTTGCCGCCGAAATCACGGACGTTATAGGCTGGGCCGCAGGTGATATCGCGGAAGGAGCCTTTGGTGTGGAAGCTTCCGGTCTCGGAGAACTTGCTGCCATCAGCGGATTCGACCCTCCAGTAATAGGTGGTGTCGCAAAGGAGGTTGATGAGGGTGGTATTATCCTCAGTCACGGTCTTTGTTTTAGCATCTTCTAAGCTTTCTTTGGTCGAGTATTTGAGAACGTATTCGCCTTCATATCCTGGGGCTTCCCATTCAAGTTCGATTGGCTGGAAGTTATCTCTGTCGTTGCCATCGTCCTTGCCTTGGTAGGCGGTTGCGAAGACGTCTGGGCAAAGGTAGCCTTCTTTTTTCTTGTCGGTTGGACGAATCTTGTAGAGTTCATCGCCGGTGATGCCTTGTTCTTCAGCCGCGGCGTACATGTCGTCACAATAACGCTGGATCTCTGGGTGAAGGATGGAGACTTCCGCACCTTCGTGGTTCTTCTTTAAAGTGATGCCGTTACCAGCGGCCTTGGAAGAGGCGCCTTCTCCTGAGGTGGTCGGGTTTCCACCACCGCACGCCGTCAAGATGAAGAGCGATGAGGCAAGCAAAATAATGTTTTTCTTCATAAATATGTCCTTTCAAAGGGCTTTCAATGTTATTAGGGTAACTCATTAACGCCACAAATGAAAGCGTGCATAGAAAAAGGACCGCCTATAAAGACGGTCCTGGGCGTTCTATTAGAACTATTCGTCGACGACTTCTTGACGGTCGTGGGCTTCGATGTACTGGGCTTTGACCTGGCGCATCTTGCTTTCGACGGTGAAGCCTTCAAGACGTTTGGCCTCTTCGCCTTGATCGAGAAGACCATTGCCAGCTGGGATAAGCTTACCGGCGATGACGTTCTCCTTAAGGCCGTGGAGAGGATCGGTCTTGTTCTTGATGGCCGCGTCGGTGAGGACACGGGTGGTTTCCTGGAAGGAAGCCGCGGAGAGGAAGGATTCGGTCTCGAGGGCGGCCTTGGTGATGCCAAGGACGAGCGGGGTCGCGACAGCTGGGCGCTTGCCAGCAAGGAGGGCTTCCTGGTTGCAGGCGGTGAAACGCTCAATGTCGACCTTGGTGCCTGGGAGAAGAGCGGTGTCTCCACCATCGATGACGAGCATCTTGCGAAGCATCTGTCTGATGATGACCTCAAGGTGTTTGTCCGAGATGCCGATGCCTTGGGCGGCATAGACCTTCTGGATTTCCTTGATCATGTAGACCTGAACCTTCTCGGTTGAGGAGACTTCGAGGAGAGCTTTTGGATTGATAGCACCTTCGGTGATCTTTCCGCCAGCTTCGATGACGTCGCCCTTCTTGACGCGGAGACGTGAACCGTAGTCGGTGACGTAGGTCTTGACCTCTGGTTCTTCTTGCTCAGCGGTTGTCTTGCTAAGAGAGACGATCTTGACTTCGCTTCTGCCATCGCCCTTGTCGATGATCTCGCTGACGGTGCCGTCGATCTCAGAGATCTTGGCCTCGCCTTTTGGATTACGGGATTCGACGAGCTCTTGGACACGTGGAAGACCTTGGGTGATATCGGTCGTAGCCATACCACCGGTGTGGAAGACTCGCATGGTGAGCTGGGTACCAGGTTCACCGATGGACTGAGCGGCCATGATACCGACGGCCTCGCCAAGTTCGACGAGGTGGCCAGTAGCCATGTTAAGACCATAGCAGTGTTGGCAGACGCCATTCTTGGTCTGGCAGGTGAAGAGAGAACGGATCTCGACTTCGGTGATGCCTTCTTTGACGATGCGTTTGGCATCTTCCTCGGTGATGAGGGTATTACCTTTCACAAGGACCTCACCGGTCTTTGGAGAGACGATGTCGTGCATGGCGTAACGGCCGACGAGACGATCCTCGAGTTTGACGAGGATGATGTCTTTGGCGGTGTCTTTGATCTCACGGACCTTGAAACCGTGGTCGCAATGGCAATCTTCCTCACGGACGACGACGTCCTGAGCGACGTCGACAAGACGTCTAGTGAGGTAGCCAGAGTCAGCGGTCTTAAGAGCGGTATCGGCACCACCCTTACGGGAACCGTGGGTATTGTGGAAGTATTCGGCGATGGATAAGCCCTGGCGGTAGGAGGAGACGATAGGCATCTCGTAGACGTAGTCTTTGTGGGCGCTGCCACGAGCAGCGGCGACAAGGCCCTTCATACCTTCAAGCTGGTTGAAGTTATCGATGGAGCCACGGGAACCGGAGTCAAGCATGATGATGACTGGGTTTTGCTTCTGGTCTGGGCGGGCGACGTGTTTCTTAATGAGTTCACGGACGCCGTCGGTGCAGCTCTGCCAAAGCTCAACGACCTTTTCATGACGTTCATCCTCGGAGAGGAAGCCTTTGTCATAGGCAAGGTGGTTGATGTGGGCGACTTTCTCACGGTATTCCTCGACGAGCTCTTCTTTGCCAGTCACTGGGGTGATGTCGCTAAGAGAGACGGTGACGGAGGAAAGGGTGGAATATTTGAAGCCCTGATCCTTGATCTTGTCAAGGACGGCGCTGGTCTTGCTTGGATATGGCTCAAGAAGGGTTTTCTTGACGCTTTCCATCGCGGAAAGAGCGTCGGTGAGACCTTGCTGAACGTTGTTGAGCTGGTCTTGGGCTTTGTGAAGGATGTAGTTGTGCTTGTTCTCGACGTTAAGGGTATCGCGAGAGGCTTCCATCTCTTTCTCAACGAGGTCAGAGACGCGGTTGAGGAAGCTGACTGGGTTGCTCTTGTCGGTAGCCTGGAACTCGTCGGAGATGTCCTGGAGTCTCTTGACGAAGCCATCTTCGTTCATGTCGTACTTGTGGAAGACGAGGTCGATGATGGTGCCAAGGTCCTTCTTCTTGATTGGTTGACGGAGTGGGGTGTTGGCGATGATCTCAGGGATGTTGCTTCCCATTGGGACGAACCAGGATTTGATCTCTTCAAGCGAAGCGCCTGGTTTGGCGTTGATGTAGTTGAAATCATCTGGGAAGATCTCGTTGAAGATGAGCTTGCCAACTGTGGTGATGAGGTATTTGCCACGGCAGTAGAATGGGAGACCATACTCCTTGATGTTGTCTGGATCAGACTCTGGAGCGAAGGTCTTGTGGATTCTTTCGGCTCTGATGGCGATACGGTTATGGAGGGAGATGAGTCCGCTCTCATAGGCGTCGATGACTTCGTTGACGTGGGAGAAGACTTTGCCTTCAAGGGCAGCGAACTGCTCGTCTTTGAGGGCCTTGTCTTCATTGATCCTCTTCTCATCCTCATCATAGATGGTGATGGAACGGAGGGTCTTGGCACGGGTGAGGAAGTCGGCTTTGGACTCTTCCTGGGTGAGGTAGTAGTTACCAAGAATCATGTCTTGGCCAGGGATGACGATTGGTTTGCCATCTTTTGGACCAAGGATGTTATTGGAGGCAAGCATGAGGTTAAGGGCCTCTTCTTGCGCGGCTTTGCCTAGTGGGACGTGGACCGCCATTTGGTCACCGTCGAAGTCAGCGTTGAAGCCAGGGCAGACGAGTGGGTGCAAACGGATGGCGTGGCCATCGACAAGCACAGGCTGGAAGGCTTGGATGCCTAAACGGTGAAGGGTTGGAGCACGGTTGAGGAGAACTGGGTGCTGGGAGACGATCTCTTCAACGATGTCATAAACGACGGAATCGTAACGGTCGATGATCTTATCGGCTTGCTTGTGGGCGTTGACGAGTCCTTTCTTGATGAGAAGGGCGGCGATGAACGGACGGAGAAGCTGGATGGCCATCTCACGTGGGAGACCGCACTGGTACATCTTAAGGGATGGGCCAACCGCGATGACGGAACGGCCGGAGTAGTCGACACGTTTGCCAAGGAGGTTCTGACGGAAACGGCCCTGCTTGCCTTTGAGTCCGCTGGAGAGGGACTTAAGTGGGCGGCCGTTAGGACCGGTGACAGGCTTGTTTCTGCGGCCGTTGTCGATAAGGGCGTCCACCGCTTCCTGAAGCATACGCTTCTCGTTCATGAGAATGACGTATGGGGCGTTCATGTCGATGAGCTTCTTAAGACGGGTGTTACGGGAGATGACACGACGGTAGAGGTCGTTGAGATCGCTCGCAGCGAAGCGTCCGCCATCGAGCTGAAGCATTGGGCGGAGATCCGGTGGGATGACTGGGATGACGTCAAGGACCATCCATTCTGGCTTCTGTTTGGAATCACGGAAGGCCTGGATGACCTCAAGTCTCTTAGCGGCCTTTAAGCGGTTCTGGCCGGTTGAGTTTCTAACGATGTTGCTAACTTCTTCGAAGGTCTCGTCGAGGTTGACCTCGTGGAGAAGCTTCTTGATGGCGTCGGCGCCTTCGCCGAATTCAGCTCCGGTGTGTTTGGAGATGAAGGCGGCAGCGGTGAAGAAGTCGAAGGTTTCGTTTCTGTTGCTGATCTTCTCGATGAGCTCTTCGGCTTTGAGGACGTCACCTGGCCATCTGGTGGTGTCGATCTTGTCTTTGAAGGACTCGATGCAGGCGACGAATTTCTCTCTGGCGGTAGCTTCATCAAGGAAGTCCTTCTTCTTAAGGACGTCAGAGATATTTGGGTCGGATTCACGTAAAACGACGTGGGCGGCGAAGTAGACGATTTCCTCTAACTGCTTCGCTGGGATGCCAAGGATAAGGGCCATGCGGGATGGGATGCCTTTGAGGTACCAGATGTGGGTGCATGGAGTGGAAAGTTCGATGTGGCCGAATCTTTCACGTCTCCATTCCTTGGAGATAACCTCGACACCGCACTTCTCGCAGGTGATGCCTTGGAAACGGATTTTCTTATATTTGCCGCAATGGCATTCGTAGTCTTTGCTAGGTCCGAAGATCTTCTCGCAGAAAAGACCTCCTGGCTCTGGCTTCTGAGAACGGTAGTTGATGGTCTCTGGGCGAGTGACCTCACCATGGGACCAGCTACGGATCTCTTCAGGGGAAGCAAGGCCAACTTGCATGGCCGCTAAAGCATTGATATCAAACATGTTCTGCATTCCTCCTTATTATTCAGCGTCTCCGGCTGGGAATCTCGATGAGACCGAAAGGCCTTCTTCGAGGGCTTGTTCAGCTTCGGTAGCGCTGTCTTCGATGGCCTCCACCACTGGCTGGGCCTCTTCTTCGCCGCGCGGGGAAGTGAGGTTACGGATGGCGGTGTTGACCTTACGCTCTTCGATCAAGGACTGCTTGGCAAGGGTATCCATGTCGATCTTCTCGCCGGCGTGGTCGTAGAGAGCGACTTTCATACCAAGACCTTTAAGCTCTTTGGTGAAGACCTTGAAGGCTTCTGGCATGCCAGGGAGAGGGAGACCTGTGCGTTTGATGATGGATTCGTAGGTCTTGCGACGGCCGACTCTATCATCGGATTTGACGGTGATCATCTCTTGGAGGACGTGGGCGGCGCCATAGGCTTCGAGAGCCCAGACTTCCATTTCGCCGAAACGTTGTCCACCGTTCTGAGCCTTGCCTCCAAGAGGCTGCTGAGTAACGAGTGAGTATGGACCAGTCGCACGGGCGTGTAACTTATCGTCGACCATGTGGACGAGTTTGATCATGTATTGCACGCCCACGGAGATACGCTCTGGGAAGCGTTCGCCAGTCTGGCCATCATAGAGGATGGTCTTGCCATCGCTAGAGATGCCAGCGGCCTTCATGAGGTCGGCGATTTCTTTGTTGGACAAACCGTCGAAGATCGAGGTCGCAACGCGTAAGCCAAGCTTACGGCAGGCAAGACCAAGATGGATTTCGAAGATTTGGCCGATGTTCATACGGGACGGAACGCCCATAGGTGAAAGCATCAAATCGATTGGGGTGCCATCTGGAAGGAATGGCATATCCTCGACTGGGAGGATCTTGGAGATAACGCCTTTGTTACCGTGACGGCCGGACATCTTGTCACCTTCGGAGATCTTTCTCTTCTGGACGATGTAGACTCTGACCTTCTCGAGAACGGTTGGTGGGAGTGGGTCTTTGTTTCTATGGGTGTAGACCTTGACCTTGAGGACGATGCCAGCGCCGCCATGTGGGACACGGAGGGAGCTGTCTTTGGTGTCTTTGCTCTTCTCACCGAAGATGGCCATGAGGAGCTTCTCTTCTGGGGTGGATTCGCTTTGTCCTTTTGGTGTGATCTTACCAACGAGGATGTCGCCTTCTTTGACTTCGGCGCCTGGGACGACAATGCCGTCCTCATCGAGGTATTTCTTCGCGTCTTCGCCGACGTTTGGAATATCTCTGGTGATATGCTCGTTTCCGAGTTTGGTCTCACGGCACTCAAGGTCATAGGCCTCGATGTGGATGGAGGTGTAGGTATCATCCTTGACCATCTTCTCGGACATGATGATGGCGTCTTCGTAGTTATAACCGTGCCAGGTCATGTAGGCGATGAGGACGTTCTGGCCAAGGGCGAGCTCGCCATTCTTCATGGCTGGGCCATCGGCGATGACCTCCCCTGCTTTGATCTTGTCGCCAACTTTGACGATTGGGCACTGGTTGATGCAAGTGCCCTGGTTGGAACGGTCGAATTTCTGTAAGTGGTATTCGTGGATACCGCCTTTTTCTTTGACTTTGATGGTGGCGCTGTCCATATAGACGACTTCGCCATTCTCAGAAGCAACAACGGCTAAGCCGCTGTCTTTGGCGATCTTTCCTTCCATGCCGGTGCCGACATAGGCGATAGATGGACGGAGAAGAGGGAGAGCCTGACGTTGCATGTTCGAACCCATAAGAGCACGGGTAGCGTCGTCATTCTCAAGGAATGGAATACAGGCGGCAGCGACGGAAACGATCTCTTTTGGAGAGACGTCGACGTAGCTGACTTCGTCAACTGGGGTGAGACCGGAATCATCATCGTGTCTTGCGATGACTTCCTCATCAAGGAATTCCTTGACGACTTCTTTGCCTTCGCCGAAGTCGATTTCGACAGGCTCGCCTAAGCGGACGTTGGCCTGAGCGATGAATAAGCCTCTTTCGTCATCGGCGCTTAAGTACTCAGCCTTGTCGCTGACGTAGTAATGCATCTTGCCATCCTTGCCCTGCATATGCTTGACGATACGGTATGGGGCCTGGATGAAGCCGTAGCTATTGATCTTAGCGTAGGTGCTGAGGTTGTTGATAAGACCGATGTTCTGGCCTTCTGGCGTCTCAATTGGGCAGATACGGCCATAGTGGGTATAGTGAACGTCACGAACCTCCATGGACGCACGGTCTCTAGAGAGACCGCCAGGACCAAGGGCGGAAATTCTTCTCTTGTTGGTGAGCTCAGCAAGTGGGTTGGTTTGATCCATGAACTGGGAGAGCTGGGAAGAAGCGAAGAATTCGCGGATAGCGGTTGTTAATGGGCGGATGTTGATGAGGGTCTGTGGCTTAGCGGATTCGAGGTCGGTGATGGACATCTTCTGCTGGACAGTCTTGCTCATCTTGGTAAGACCGATTCTGAACTGGGTCTGGAGAAGCTCTCCGACGCAGCGGACACGACGGTTGCCAAGGTGGTCGATATCGTCGGTCTGGCCAAGGCCATCCATGATGTTGCAGAAATAAGAGAAGCAGGCAACCATGTCGCTGATGGTGACGTGGGTGATGCCGGAAAGGTTGAGGTCGGTACCGATCATGGTAACGATGTCGTCTTTCTTGCCGATCTTATCGTGCGCGTAAACCTTAATAGTATTGACGGTGCTGTGGGTGTCGAGAGCGGTGTTGACATTGAGGGTCTTGGTGAACTTCTTTGGGCTGTTCTCGAAGAATTCGATGTCACGGAGATGCTGGACGTCATCTTTGGTGAGGGTGTGACCCTTGGTGAATGGCTCACCATCCTCGTTGCAGATGAATTCGCCATTGTCATCGATGATGTCCTCAGCGAGGACGCGGCCTGGAAGTCTCTCGTAGAGACCAAGCTTCTGGGCGTATTTGAAACGGCCAGCGCGACCAAGGTCATATCTCTTTGGATCGAAGAATTTCTGAACTAAGAAATTCTCGACGCCTTCTTTGGTGACAGGCTCACCTGGTTTGAGTTTCTGGAAGATTTCGATCAAAGCTTTGTTGGAGTTCTCGGAAGTGTCTTTGGCAAGGGTGCCTCTTAAGGCCTCGGTGTCGCCGAAGAGTTCTTTGATCATTTCGAAATCGGTAGTGACGATCGTGCCATCTTCCTTCTTCTCTTTTGGTCCCTGGTCTAAGCCAAGAGCCTTGAAGAGGATGGTGGCTGGCATCTTTCTCTGACGGTCGATACGGACCCACATAAGACCATGGGAGTCGGTTTCGAACTGGAGCCAGGTACCACGGGTTGGGATGATTTCGCCGGTGTACATATGGACACCTTGTTTGGTGTCGAAAGTGTCGCCGAAATAAGCGCCTGGGGATCTGACGATCTGAGAGACGATGACACGTTCTGCGCCATTGACGATGAAGGTTCCGGATTCGGTCATCATTGGGACATCGCCCATGAAGACTTCGGCACCCTCTTTGATTTCTTTGGTTTTCTTATTGTGAATACGAAGGGTGACCTTGAGCTTGCTTGAATAAGTAAGGTCGTTTTCTTTGCACTCGAGTGGTCCGTATTCTGGTTCCTCGAAGTGGGAATCGACGTATTGGATTTCCGTTGTGTTAGCGTAGTTGGCGATCGGGAAGACTTCTTTGAAGACCTCATCGATGCCGCTCTTGAGGAAGAGCTTGAAGGACTCAGTCTGAATCTCAACCAAATATGGGAGTTCGAGAGAGCCGGAGATTTTCGAGAAGTCAAGACGGCCATTAAGCCTTGTTGGGTACTTCTCAAGGTACTCTTTAACTGCGTTGTTTGCTTTTGCTGCCATTAAATTAGCTCCTTTTTGTCACTTGCTTGGATGACGAGATAACCTTTTTTCTTCGCAAGAACCTCTATTCTATTAAATAAAGAGGATAGATGCTCTTTGACGCTGAGGGCGCCTTGCTTGACCCTGATGACGATGATGAGAGAGCCATTTTTGGTCAAATGCTCCCCTGCTTCGTCATAGATCTTGTAGGTGACCTTCTTCCCTGCCCTGATGGGAGGGTTCGAGATTATCGTGTCATAGATGGAGTTGATGTTGAGGTAAACGTCGCTATTGACGGTCTCTACCTGAGAGGAAACGCCCAAGATATCGGCGTTCTTTCTTGTCAGTTCGAGGGCCCTAAGGTTCACGTCTGAACACGTGATGAACCTAGTAGGGTCGAGGTGGGCGAGTATTAGTCCGATTGGTCCCGCTCCACACCCAAGGTCGAGAATCTTTCTCCCTAAAGAGAGATTGGCGATGGTTTCAAGCAATATTCTGGTGCCATCGTCGAGCCCTCTTTTGCTGAAGACTCCAAGGTCGCTTTTAAAGAAGTAGGTTTCACCTAAGAGAGTGAACTCTATGGTGATATCTTGGTGGCCTAACTCTTCCACGTTATCGAAGTATTGGGCCATAACGCTACCTCCCTTTAAAGCGCCAAAACCCTACCCAAAGATGACGAGTCCTTGGGCAGGGTAGGTAAATAATTGTTTAACGAAACTATTTGATTTCGATTTCGGCACCGGCGTCTTTGAGGACTTTGCCGTGGGCCTCAGCCTCGACTGGGCTGATCTTCTCTTTGATGGCGCATGGGCAAGCATCAACGAGCTTCTTGGCATCCATAAGGCCAAGACCGGTGATGGTCTGAACAGCCTTGATGACGGCGACTTTGCCGGCGGTTCCAAGTCCCTTTAAGAATAAGGAGACCTCGGATGGGCCCTTCTTGGCGGCCTCTTCTTCCTCGGCAGGAGCGGCAGCGGCCACTGGGGCAGCAGCGGTGACACCGAATTCTTCCTCGACAGCTTTGACGAGGTTGCTAAGCTCAAGCGCGCTCATTTGCTTGAGGGTGTCAATGATTTGTTCATTGGTTAACTTTTCAGCCATTGTTTTTTCCTCCATTAGTTGGCAGGCGTCTCGGCTGGGGCAGCGGCCTCAGCAGGAGCGCCATTCTTTTCGGCAACAGATTTGATAGCTCTGGCAAATCCAGAGATTGGTTCGTTGAGAACCATGCAGAACATCGAGAGCAATTGCTCCTTGGTTGGGAGCTTGGCGACAGCTTTTAAGCCTTTGGCATCGACGACCTGACCTTCGACGTATCCACCTTTGAGAACAAGATTCTCGTGAGCACGGCTGTACTTGTAGATGATGTTGACGCCGGAGCTGGTTTCTGGTGAGAAGACAAAGGCATTCGGGCCTTCGAGGAATTCATCGAGACCTTCGATGTTGTTCTCTTTGAGAGCTCTGCGGACCATGGTGTTTTTGAAGACACCGAAGCGAGCATTCTTCTCAGCGAGCTTACGGCGAAGTTCGGTGATCTCGGCCACGGTCAAGCCATGATAGCTGACAATGGCGATGGCTTTGCTATTCTTGATGCCTTCGGAAATCGTCTTGACAGCATCTTGTTTAGCTTGGAGTGCTTTTTCGTTCATCGTAGTTCCTCCTTTCTTTATCGACTGTATGTGAAGCTTGATATAACTAGTGGGTTATGAATTAGATGTATCCTCCGCAACGTGTAATTATTAAGGCACTTGCCCGTTGCTCTCTTAGGTATAACAAGCAATTCACCAAATTTGGTGTTTCTCTAAGGACGATTAGTTCTTAGAAGCAAAGGTGAGCTTCATGCCTGGGCCCATGGTGGTGTGAAGGACGCAGGATTTGATGAATTTACCTTTGACGGTGCTCGGACGGGATTTGGCGATGGTCTCGGTAACGGTGTTGAGGTTATCGACGATCTTGCCTTCCTCGAAGGAGCAGCGAGCGATGGAGATGTTGAGGTTGCCATCGCGGTCGACACGGTAGGCGATCTTACCACGTTTGATCTCGCTGATAGCGGTCGCGAGGTCCATGGTGACGGTTCCGGTCTTTGGGTTCGGCATTAAGCCTTTTGGACCAAGGATACGGCCCATACCCATTTTGCCAAGCTCACCCATCATATCTGGGGTAGCGACCA
>JAFYAZ010000021.1 GCA_017540455.1 Bacilli bacterium
GGAAGCAGCGGTCTCCATCATACCAAGACGGTTGTAGGAGGACATGATGCCACGGGAGTAGCCGTCCTGGATGCACATCTGGAATGGTTTGAGATAGATCATACGGAGAGCTTGCTCACTGACGAAGGACATGGTGCCTTCACGGTTCTTCTCTTGTTCGTTGACGGCGAAGTGCTTGTAGTAGCAGTAAACACCTTTGAGGGTGGCGCCTTTGACGACCTGAGAGGCCATCTTACCCATTAAGAATGGGTCAGCGGAGTAGTACTCGAAGTTACGGCCACCGAATGGTGAACGGTGGAGGTTGACGGCTGGGCCAGCCCAACCATACATGTTGGCGAAGAAGGATTCGGCGCCAACGATGTCGCCCTGCTTCTGAGCAAGTTTGATGTTGTAGGTAGCAGCAACGGTTGGCTCACCGCACCACCAGATGATTTCGTACTGGTTTGGACCGTCGGAGTCATTGCTGCTTGGTTTGCCGATCGCGTCTAATGAGGTGTTGTCGTGACGGCGGACGAATCTCACAAGCTCATCATAGGTGAACTCATTGAGCCATTCTTCCCAACGTGGATCATCGTAGTCAGCACCGACCATTTCGGAGAACATGGTACGTTCGCCGGAAGCAAGAGCCTCTGGCTCCTGATGCCAATCGTTGTCGATGAAGTCTTGTTTGGTGTGGTAAGCGGCTTCGGAGACGTAGCCGTTATGCTCGACGTCGAGGTCGGCCACGACGAAGGAGTGAGTGAGGAATTCCTCGGACTTGCTGCCTTCTGGAAGAGTACGTTCCTCAAGGGTTGGATGGCTTGGGAAGGTATCTTCGAAGTTGGAACGGCTCATGTGGTCGAAACCGATGGAGTCGCTCATTGGGAGGGAGCAGAAGAAGTTATCTTCAGAGAACTGGTTGACGACTTCGTGTCCGGTGTAGCGGTCGTTCCTGAACTGGATGCCGCCTTTCTTAACGGAGAGTTTCTTGGATTCGATGGTCTCGTGGGCGTTCTTCATAAGGAGAACTTCGTAATCGCCCTCATCGAGCTCATAGCCTTTGAAACCAATTTCATTGGCGTCTGTGTAATCGTAATCAGCAAAGTCTTGGAGGTTGAAGCTGAGGCTGATGGTTTGCTCATCGCCTGGCTCAAGCATATCGGTCTTGCCGAAAGCGCATAAGACGTGATCGGCTTTTTCGATTCCGCCTTCATAGTAAGGGGCTTTCCAGTAGAGCTGGACGACTTCCTTACCGGCGACGTCACCGGTGTTCTTGACGTTGACGTCAACGGAGATGACTTTCTTCTTGCCAGTGAGAACGGTATTCTCGGCTGGGGAGAAGTTGACGATGGATTGTTCGAAGGTGGTGTAGCTTAAACCATAACCGAATGGATAGATGACACCTTCTTCTCCGTCGTACCACGCATCGGCCGCGGCCTGGTTTTCTTTGGCCATGTCGGCGTAGCGGGTCTCATGGTAACGATAATCGACATAGATGCCTTCTTCGTAGTTGTTGTAGGCGGCGCAGTAGCAGCCATTGAGACCACGGTTAGGAACATAGTGCTCGGCATCGGTCCATCTTGCTTCGGTGCAGGTGCTCGTTGGAGTTCCGTCGGCGTTGATCATCGTGTGGTTTGGAATTGGCTCACCGTTTGAATCGCGGTAAAGGTCGCCATTCTCATCGGTGAAGGTCTGGGAGTTGTCGGCGAAGTTCTGATAGGAAGGATCCTTGGTGAAGTCACGGGTCCAGGTATCGACGGTGCGGCCGCTTGGGTTGGCAGCGCCTGTGACGATCTCACCGATGGCTTGTGCGCCAACGGCACCTGGGGTGCCCATCCAAAGGATGGCGCCGATCTTGTCGTCATTCTCGAACTCATCGCACTGGAAGATGTTTCCGGCGTTGATGAGGATGATGATCTTGTCAAAGTGCTCTTTGACCATCTCGATCATATCGTGCTCATTCTGAGAGAGCTGGAGGGAGTGTCTGTCGGTTGGTTCGCCGCTCTTTCTGGAGTCGCGGGCGTTCATGGTGACAAGGTCAGTGCCTTCGGAACCAGAACGGACAAGGACGACAAACGCGGCATCGCCATATTCGGCAAAGCTGTTTTTGACAGCGTCGGTGTAGCTGCTGATTGGAGTTTCACCAATGGCTAAGTCGTTGACGCCGTCATAACGGGTGGTGCCTTCACGGCCAGAGCCGGAAGAGCTGCCTTCGTAGAAGGATTTGAGGGTTGGGTTGACGTTCATTCCGACTTTCTGGAGGGACTGTTCGATATCGACGCCAGTCTCGCCATTGATACGGCCGGAACCGGATCCGCCACCACCGCGGAGCCATTTGCTGCTGTTGCTGTTCTTGCCGAAGATGGAAACATTCGTCACACCTTCAAGTGGCAGCATGTTATCGTGGTTCTTAAGAAGGACCATACCTTCTCTGGCGATTTCGAGGTTTGTCGCAGAACCGGCCTTGATGAGGTCGTTTCTTGAGGCATACTCGGAATAGAACTTGCCATGATGCTCGCCGACATAAGGCTCAAAAGCGTGGTCGACGGAGGTGCCTGCGGCATTGGCTGCGCCTATCATCATCAAGGCGGAAGCTGCAAGGACCCCTAACAATTTGAGTTTTTTCATTGCTTGCTCAATTCTTTCTCGGTTCGTTGTGTTTTTTCATATGCCCTAAACGAACCGACAAAGAGCGTATGAAAGACCGGAAAAAAGTGTCAAACCAGTCTAGGTTGCTTTTATTTTCCTTTGCTGGTCATTATTCAAGCATGACAAACTTGCGATTTTTGGGAGCATACATTTAAGACTGTCCAAAAAGTTACATAGTAAAAAGAAGGGTGTTTTTAAGGTTTTCTCCAAAGAAAAAGACCCTTGTGGTGGTCGGGTCTTCATCTTTTTATAATGCGCAAAAAGGAGCTAAGTTTGGTTAGGCTTTCTCAGAGAGGCCGGTCTCGTAATAGAGCTTCTTGCTCTCGTACATATCCTTGTCGGCTTTCTTCATGTCTTCGAGGAGTTCTGCGATATCTCTCTCGTATCTGCCTCCGATTGAAAGGATGATGTCTCCTCTCCTCTTCTGGATTTCGCGGGTGTAATGGAGCCTTTCTTTAAAAGTGTCCTCGTCCATATTCGGGCAAAGGACCATGAATTCGTCCCCACCGACACGGTAGATTTCATATCCGTCGAAGACTTCTTTCAAAAGATTGGCTGCGGCAACAAGGAGGCTGTCCCCTGCTTGATGGCCATGAGCATCGTTCATTCTCTTGAGTCCATTGACGTCGGCGAAATAGATGCCAAGGCTCATAAACGATTCGGATTTCTTGGACTCAATCTGATTGATTCTTCTATCCATCGCCGATCTGTTTAAAAGACCTGTGAGCATATCGGTGGTCGACATTACCTCAAGCCTCTCGAAGAGCTGGTGGCTGACGATGAATGAACCGATGAAGTAGGAAGTGAGCTCAAGGGTCTCTTTGATTTTGGTTGCTTTCTCGCCATCGAAATTGGCAGCCCAAATGAAACCGACGACCTCTTTGCCATATTCGATTGGGAAAAGAATGAGACTCTTAACGCCATAATGGGAGAGGGATTTGTACCAACCTGGGTCGCGTTCTTTGATGATCTGCATATCCTCTTCGTTTTTGGCGATGAGGCAATTGCTGCCATCGATGTCTTTGATCCAGCGTTTGGTGACGTCATAGAGGTCCTCCCCCATTATTTTGACGAGGGTTTCTTCGAAGGACTCATTACGGCCAAGCTCAGAAAGGACCATACACTCCTTGGTGATGTTGTCTCTGATGAGCATGTGGCAGAACTCAGGTTCGCAGAGTTCCTTGATATCAAGGACGACCTCTTGCATCGTCTTTTGGAAGTCGTCTCCTTTATGGAGCTTGATGCAGGTCTTGAGGACGTCGTTAGTGATATCAGTCTCACGGTCTGCGAGTTTGCTCGCGTCCATCTTCGCGGACATCTCCATGGTGTAAACCATGTAATAGATGTTCCCATCATGCATCGAAAGAGGGATCCAGTTGCAATCAAGCCAGACATCGTATCTGTCAGGCTGGATGTAGGCATGGAGGTTTTCTTTTTTGACAGCACATCTGAAAACGAAGAACTCGAAGTTCTTGTCGTTTGGCGAATATTTGTCATACAAATCGCCGAAAACAACATCCTCAGGGAGATGGTTATCTTTAATGTACTGAGGGTTGCCGGCGATGGTTCTTATCTCGCCGTATTTGTCATCGCTTATTTTCTCAATTGAAAGGATGCATGCCGGAATGGCATAAGTGTTTACTAGTTCTTGGAAGTTCATAAAAAAGGACCACCACGTATGTTTGTTTTGTTGGTTTGATTATAAATGGAGGTTAGCCGAGGTTCAAACAAAGTGCTCCATTGCACGATGGTTTCGCTCCTTTTTGTCCAAAATGTTCCTTTAAAAAAGAAAAAGGAGGCCTTAGTGGTCTCCTCTTAAAAAAGGGGCGAAGAAATTAGTTCATTTTCCCATAAGCGGTTTGAAGGACTTCTTCGCTTAAGAAGGTAACGTTTCCGTCCTCTTTGGCAATTGAGAACGTTCTCTTGACCAAAGTTATTTCGTCTCTAAGGCCCCAATCGCCATAACACGTTTTTATCACGTAACCATGATAGAGATAATTGTTTTCTTTCTCTTCGATTTCAGAACACTTGAGTACCCATCCGCTCATAATTGAGTTGCGCTGATATTCGTGTAAATCCAGCAACGTTTTAGCGGATGAGAAATCTCTGATTGTCATCGAAAACGGGTAATAACAGCCGTCAGTCGTCAAATGAACGAACTCCTCTTTGAAACAAAAGGCATCGGCGTCATATTTCCTTGCTAACCCATGGTCGTTATAATCCCACGAAACATTCACTACGTAGAAGAATTCTGACTCCAGAACAACTTTGGAATCGGTGGCAGTGTTATATCCGTCTGTGTAATGTTCCATGCCAGCTCGACAAGCGCCGCTTACGCTCGAAGCCGAGTTAATAGTTCCATCAATATGACTTTCAAACAATGGAGCACAGTCCTCCGGCCCCTTCGGAGACTCAAGAGACAAGCGCACAAGATCATCGTTGCTAAGACCAAGGAGTTCATCAGGAGCACCGCTGGTTAGGGGCTGATAAGGCTCAATCGTGGTATAGACATAGTTTGAATAATCGGAAAAGGTTGATGGTTGTGAAATCTTTGAGGACTGGTAGGTTGAGCTATCTCCAGGGTTATTAGAGCAACCGGCCAAGGCAATTAAGATGAGTGGGATGATTCTTAGTTTTTTCATCATTTATCCTCCTTCACGAAATAAGACTATTTGATAGTCTGAAACCGCTCAACATTCGTTTTCAATAGCAAAAAATAAAAAAGGAGGCCCCTAAGAGCCTCCAGTTTTTGATTGTTTTTATTCTTCAGCGCTGGCCTTGTTGATAAGGGCTTCCCAACCACTTGGAAGGGTGATTGCGAACTTAGCCTTGGCCTCAAACGTGAAGTTCATCTTAGAGACGTTGCCTTTGTTGCTTGTGGCTTCGATTGAAGCACTCTTCAAAAGATAGTTGTCGTACTTGATGGTCTCTTTCGTTGAGACGGCAGATTCTTCGGAAGCGTCGACACTCTTTTCAGTGACGGTAGCTTCAACGGTCAAATTGCCATCACCAGTCGAGTAATATTTGACGACAGTTTCTTCATTGGAAGCCTGAGTGGCGCTTGAGACAAAGACGGTTGGGTCAGAGAAGGCGCTCAAGTATGCTTCTGGAATGGCATAGTAGAGGGTAGCAAAGCTGAAGGTGAGCTCATTGCCATCATAACCGTAAACCGAGATATCGTGGTCCTTGCCATCAAAATTGTCGAGATACAAAACCTGTTTGTATTTGGTGTCTTTGACAAGATAGAAGTCACTGGTCGTTGTCTCGCCATTAGAGGTGCTTTCGCTATGAAGCTTGATGTCGCCATCTTCGTTAACCTCATAAACCATCTTGGTCTTGGTATTGGCGTTCTTCTTTTCGCTTTCATCGTAGGAATTGCTGTCGATATCCACGGTGAATTTGTAGTTTTTGACTTCTTTCTGTTTGGCGGCGATCGCAGCGGTCTTATCCGCGAGTTCCTTGGAGTCAGTGATCTCGGCGCCTGCGCCGCATGATGTGAGAAGCATAGCCGGTATGGCTAAAAAGAGAATGCGTTTTGCTTTCATTATTTTTCCTCGCTTATGAATTCATTATTGACGATGATTGCTCACTTTTCAAACAAAACGCAACAAAAAAAGCCTCAATATCAATATTGAAGCAATTCTTTGAGATGGTGCCCGAGGGGGGATTCGAACCCCCATGGAATTACCCGAACGATTTTGAGTCGTTTGCGTCTACCATTCCGCCACTTGGGCGCGGAAGAAATTATATGATATGAAGCCACAAATGCAAAATAGAAAAAGCGGTTTCATGCAATTATTTCTTTCTTATTAGAAAGATAAGGGGTACATTTAAGCCCATGGAAGAAACTGTCACTCAAAACATTCAAAACACTGAACCAAAAGAAAGCGTTTGGAAGAAGATCCAAACCTTCCTCATGAAGAGCACCAACGGCATGGCCCTTGGACTTTTCGGAACCCTTATCATCGGAACCATCATCGCGTTATTTGCCAAAATCCCAGGGCTTGAGCAAATCGACACATTTGCCACACTCATCAAAGGCCTTATGGGCGCTGGCATTGGCTTAGGCGTTGCCCTTTCTCTTGGCTGCCAGGGCATCAGCGTCGTCGCCATTATGGCGGCAGGTGCGGCTGGAAACCTTGGATTTGGTTTTGGTTTGACTGATTGGGAATTTAAATCCTATAGCGACCCACTCTCCTGCTACTGCTCCGCTTTGGTGGCTTATTTCGCCATCAAGTTGATCATGAGAAGGAAGACTCCGGTCGACCTCATCCTCATTCCTCTTGTTGGCCTTGGATTCTCCCTCGCCTACTGTTTCTTAGCATCATATTGGGTCCATCAGGTTACCGTCCTTCTTGGCGATCTCATCAAGATTTGCTTTGATCCAAGCCAATTCACAGCCCTCCCTATTCTCATGTGTGTCGTCATCTCAGTCCTCGTCGGCATGGCTTTGACTGCTCCAATCAGTTCTGTCGCCATCTGCGTGGCCATCAATATCGGCCTTTCTCCAGTTGCAGCTGGCGCTGCCTTAATTGGCTGCTGCACCCAAATGGTTGGCTTTGCCGTCCAAGCCGCTCACGACAACAAATGGGGAAGCGTCCTTGCTATTGGTGTTGGCACCAGCATGCTTGAGTTCAAGAACATCATCAAGAATCCAAGAATCTGGCTCCCAACAATCATCGCTTCTGCCATCCTTGGACCTTTCGCTTTCCTCTTCAGTTTCGCTACGGATTCTGTTGGCGCTGGCATGGGCACATCCGGATTCGTTGGTCTCATTGATACCTTCGACGTCATGAACTACAACCCTGTTGCCATTATTGAAGTCATTGGCATCTGCGTCGTTGCCCCTATCATTCTTGTCTTCTTCCTCGACCTTCTTTTCAGAAAAATCGGCTGGATCAAGAAGGGCGATTTAACGCTCTAAAAAACCAAAAATCGTTGGCAAAACTCAATTATTCCTCAAAAAAAGTTGAGCTTTTTTGAACATTTAGATTCAGAAGGGAGGTTATAATAAAAGCAATGATAAAAAAGTCGCGTATCAACAATGACAGCAAAGTGTCGCTAATTTTCGTTCATGGTATCATGGGCACCTACCGCCACTTCTCTTTTTTGTATCCTCTCATCGATAAGCGTTTCTCCTATTACGCCTTTGAGTTAAAAGGACACGACGCCGATTATAAAGCCTTCAAAAACGCCAGATACCAAGAATGGGAAGATGAGGTCATGTCCCTTGCCGAGTTCCTTCATAACGAGGGTCAAAGAGTGGTCTTTGTCACCCACTCAATGGGCGGCCTCTTCGCTTTGCTCTTCGCCAAGAGACATCCTAACGAGGCTTCTTTATTCCTTCTCAATCCACCGCTTTACGGGAATATCAAACCTATCGCTTTCAAGAGATATGGCGATGCCATATACGGAGATGAGCAGATCGATGAGAAATCGAAAAGACTCATCGTTGCCACCGACATGGAACTCACCAAAAATCCATTTGCCTATTTAACCTGGCTTCCAAACATGTTCTCATTATATAAAGCAATGAGGAAGGAAAGAGCCTTCTTCAACGAAATAAAAGTCAAGCCAAGCATCGTTTTCCATAGCGCGGAAGATGAGCTCCTTGCCAAGAGGAATGTCACCTCTTTCAAATCCCATAAGGATATGAAGAACATCGTCCTTATGAAGAGCACGCATTTTGGCTTTGGCGAAAGCGACAAAGAAGTCATCAAAAAAGAGTTCATAGAGTTCCAGAAAAACCTCTAACTCTGACATTGGGCTTTGCCCAAAAAGACAAATAGTGTGATGGAAAAGACTATTTGTAAGAAAAGGAAACACTCTCTGAAAAAAGAGTGAGATAATCAAATTGTAAGGAGATATTGAAACATGATCCTATTTATCGACACAGCTAATCTCAAGGAAATTGAAGAAGCCGCCAAATGGGGCTACGTCAAAGGCTGCACCACCAACCCAAGCCTCATCGCCAAAGAAGGCTTGACCCAAAAAGAGGTCATCACCAAGATCACCAAACTCATTGATGGTCCAATCTCCGCGGAAGTCACTTCCGAGGAATACGATGAAATGATCAAGCAAGGCAAAGAGCTTTATAACATCGATCCTAAGCATATCGTCATCAAACTTCCGATGACCAACAACGGACTCAAAGCCGCCCAAGAATTCAAGCGCCTTGGCATCCCAACCAATGTCACCCTTTGCTTCAACGTCGCTCAGGCTGTCCTCGCCATGGAAAGCGGAGCCACTTATATCTCGCCATTCCTTGGTCGTCTTGATGACGCCGGCCTTGAATCAATGAAGCTCATCTCCGACATCATGAAGGTCAAGAAGAACTACGGTTACGAAACCAAAATCATCGCCGCTTCCATCAGAAACGTCGAACACGTTCAGACCTGTGCGATCGGCGGAGCGGATATCGCGACCATCCCATTCAACGTCCTTAGCAAACTCATCACCAACCCTCTTACCAAAGACGGTCTTGAGAAGTTCCGTGAGGATGCCGCTAAGACTGCTGCTCTTACTAAATAAGCGTTATTTAAAAAATAAAAGCGAGCCATTACGTGCTCGCTTTTTTGTTATTTCCTGATTTCGATTTCCCCTAAAGTAGCATCTATATCGTGGATGATCTCCCCTACCGAATCGACAATTATATGGCTGTTTTGCAAAGGATTTTTAATTGAATCAACGTTTCCGATGATATCCGCCTTAACCTCGCTTCTTTCGAAAGAGAGGTCGCATCTATTCATCCTGCAGTCGATGAGTTTGAGGTTTTTGCAGTAACAAAGAGGCTGAGTCCCTTCGATAACGCAGTTGATGAGGGTAAGGTTCTCGCTATACCAGGCAAGGTACTCTCCGTCGATATGAGAATTTCTAACCGTGACGTTCTTGCTATGCCAGAAAGCGTCTTTGGTCTTGAACTCACAGTTATCGAATTCGGCATTCTCAAGATATTGGAAGGAGTACTTTCCTTTCATTGAAAGCTTTTCGGCTTTGATATTCTTTGAGCGAAGGAAAAGATATTCGGATTCAATGGATACGTTGTTGATCGTGATGTTATCAACCGACCAACCAAACTCAGGAGAAATAACATCAACATTCTCCATCTTGATGTTTTCGCATTCACGCAAGGCTTTGATACCGTGCATCTTGGAGTTTCTGATATCGATATTGTCGCTATACCAGATGGCGGCCCTGCACTTATCGGTCATCTCAATGTTTTCCAAATGAAGACCGTGGTCATGCCAGAAAGGATAACGGAGGTTGAAGAAAGAATCCCTGACAGTGACATCAGAGCACTCTTTAAAGGCACTTTCGCCGTCTTTTGGGCCATCGATTGAGATATTCTCCACCTCAATGGATTTTAAGCCGTAGAAGGCCCTTTCTTCGTCGTAGGTTCCGCCACTCACTTTTTTCATGGCTACATTATAGCGTAGAAGAATATAAAAAATCCCACCGAATGCTCAGTGGGATTTAGTTTTAAGAATTAATTCTTAGATGTGGAAACGGGAAGCCTTGGCAGCAGCGCGCATCTTCTCGTATTCGACAGCGGTGAGAGCCTCTTCTTTGGCTTTCTTCTCGGCCTTCTTGGCAGCAGCAGCTTTCTGCTCTTCGGTCATAGCGGCCTCTTTAGCAGCGAGCTTAGCCTTCTTGGCGGCTTCTTTCTGGGAAGCTTTCATATCGGCATTGGCTTTCTTTTCGGCACGATCAGTTTCGTAAGCGGCATTTTCTTTCTCGAAATCAAGGCCTTTCTTTTCGCAGTAGGCTTTGAATTCGATCTTTCTGTATTCCTCGGCTTCGGCTTCGGCCTGAGCTTGCTCAGCGGCTAATCTGTCAGCAGCGGAAACATACTCAATGCCAGCGGCAAGAGCGATGGCTTTCTGATCTTCTTCGATGGCTTTGTGGTCGAGGTTAGAGAATTTCTCAACGTTCATGAAGAAGAAGATGAGACCGATGACGAGGTAACAGATGGCTTCACCGCCGAAGAAGACCCAAATGGTGACGTTCTGGACGGCTGGGCTGGAGACGCTGGTCTGGTAACCGGCAGCGTTGACGAGACCACCGATGATACCATTGGCGATACCGGTCATGGCGATCATGATGGAGCCATAGACGGCCATGGAGAATCCGTCGGTACGGAATCCATAGAGGGCTTCCTGGTGATCAAGGACATCAGCCAAGAGAGCAAGGGAGACGTACATAGCTGGGACAGTACCACAGGCTTTAAGGACGAATGAAGCGATGGCAATGGCGCCATAAGCTTCTGATGGAACGAGGTACATCAAGAAGGAAAGAGCACCGAAGGCGGCGGCTAAGAAAGCACCGACTTTAATGGTGTTGGCTTTGCCATACTTGGTGGCGAAGATGCCAACGATAACCATACCGGCAGCGGTTGGGATAGCACCGATGATGGAGATGAGACCGGCCATGTCGGATGAACCGAACCAGGCGGTTGAGAAGTAGGTAGCAGAGTTGTTCTTCATCATTCCACCTAATTGGTAGAGAAGGAAGAAGACCATAACCATCCACCAGTACTTGTCGCGTAAGCAAACAGCAATCTGTTTGGACATTGGGATTTTCTTGGCTTCGGTTTTGGTATCACCGCGAGTGAATTCTTCTTCGGTAATACGTTCACGGGTGAATAAGAATTCGAGGACGACGCCGATGACAAGGGTAACAATGAGGACGATCATGAAGATCTTCCAGTTGTTGTAGCTGGCGAGCTTATCGTAGGTGTTGATGGCCCATCCGCCTTCGGCGAAAGCTTCCTGATTGAATGGAAGGATAGTGTCACCTTTCTTCATCGTGGCTGGAACGAAGAGCATGTTGAGGAAGAATGGGACGGCCATGCCAGCGAGACCGGCAGCGGCAACGACGGAACCGTTAGAAACGGTAGCGAGAAGTCCACGGTGGTTGGAGTTTCTGGAAGAAAGGTTAACCAAGGCACTGTGGGAAGTGTAGTAGAACGGATAGCAGATAGCGTAGTAAAGGTTGTAGCCGACCGCCATGATGATCATCGACCAAAGAGCAGTATTGGTATCAAGCTTTAAGGTACCAGGGATAGCGCCTTCTGACCATGGGAATGGAGCGAAGAACAAGACAAAGATCGCTAAAGCGATAAGAGGCAAAGAAGCGATGAGTAATGGTCTTGCTTTACCATTCTTGGTCTTAACTTTGTCCATGAGTTTACCGACAACAATGTTGCCGATAACGATGATGACCGCGGATAAAACTTGGAGGAGAACAAGGAACAATGAAGATCCAACCCAGGAATCATCACCTAAGCCCATGACGTCAGTGTAGTAACGGAGCAAGTAGGAGTTGATGATGGCATTGGAGATCAAAGCCATGATCGGTCCCAAGAGGTAACCCAGAGCGGCTTCTGGGAAGAGCTTTACGTTAGCGCTCTTAATACGTGAGGAAAAGAATTTCGAGTTCAAAAAGCCTTTTCCTTGTTGGTTGTTAGCCATTTTGTAACCTCCTGAAAATTACACAGGTGAGTTAACTATAAGCCGAAACGGGGATATTGACTATAGTCATTTGCCGAAAAAACAAAAAAATCTATCGAAAAGATTAGACTTGTCTAAGCGCTTTCTTTTGGTGAATTCTTAACAATTCTTTAGCAAATCAGCAAAGTAACTATCTTTGGCCACTGAAAGGCATTGGTTGAGGATGACATCACGGTCAAAATGGCAACCATCCATTATCCAAATACGGAGTATAGCGACTTCGGCCTGGACGAAAGCCCCCTGCTTAAAGGCATTCTCGTCGGCGATCTTATTCCTTTTAAGAGGTTTTAGAGGTTTCAAAAATTGTTTAACGAGGTTCTCGATTTTCTCGTTGAACCTATATGTGGACGAACGAAGAACAGCGTTCGCCATCTTTTTGTTTTCGAGAATCCAATCGATTAAGGCTTTAAACGCCTCTTCAAGTGAGCCACTCTCCCCCACTCCATAAAGAACGGAAGATATTCCGGCAATAAGACGGTCCTCAATCGCGGAGATTAGCTGGTCCAATGATTGGTAATGGAGGTAGAAGGTTGATTTGTTGATATCAGCCTCATTGACGAGGTCATCGATGAGCAAAGACTCAGGATCACTCTTTTGGAGCAGATCCACCATCGAATTGAAGATGATCTTTTCGGTTTTTATGAACCTTCTGTCAGTCGTTCTCATAGTGGTACGTTAAAAGTGTACTAAATACGCGGTTTTTTACAATACTTTTTTCTATTAATAGACTTTTGTTCATTTTTTATAACGATAATTGCTAACTTGTTACTAAAACTCAAAAATTTAGCTAAAAATAAAAAATCCAAGCCATTTTAGGGCCTGGATCATGGTTTTATTGGCGTGTCCGAGGGGATTCGAACTCCTGACCGCAGACTTCGGAGGTCTGTACTCTATCCAGCTGAGCTACGGACACAGCTTGGTGCGCTGGACGAGACTTGAACTCGTATGGGTTGCCCCACTAGCTTCTGAGACTAGAGCGTATACCATTCCGCCACCAGCGCACGTGTATGTAATTATATTAAGTAACTATGGGTTTTCATATGGTTTTGTCCCTGTAGTTTGCGATAATAGTATCTATGAAAACTACAAATATTGACCTTTACGCCTATTTCGGGCTTCCTCGCGAAAAAAATGCAAAAGGATACCTTCACGGGTTATTCTTCGATCAGGAGAATCCTCGTGTTTTGCAGATAGGCAAACGTCTTAGGCCAATGGTTCTCATTATTCCTGGGGGAGGATATCACTGGGTTTCTTACCGTGAAGGTGAGCCAGTTGCCCTCCGTTTCCTCCAAAAAGGCTACAACGCTTTCTGGCTTGAATACTCAACTGATGAGGATGGTGTTTGCCACCCAACTCAGCTAAAAGAAGCGATGATGGCTCTTCTTTATATCTACAAGAAAGCCGCTTCATTCTTCTCTGATCCTGAACAAATCGCCGTTATTGGCTTCTCTGCAGGCGGTCATTTAGCCGGTATGTTGGCCTCTAGAACCGAAGATGAGAAGGTTTTAGTCCCTCAATACCTTAAGGTTGAACCACGTATCAAAGCCTGCTGTTTCTCCTATCCAGTAGTCACTTCACAAGGAAAATCCCAGGGTTCGCAATACACTTTCATGTTCCTTACCGGAAACAATAAGTACTTAGAGAAGGAAGTTTCCCTCGAAAACCGTGTCACCAAAGACTTCCCGCCATCCTTTATTTGGACAACGGCCGAAGACACGACCATCGAGCCTCAGCAAAGCGAATACCTATCTAAATGTTTGACCGCGAAAGGCGTTAAGAACAAATGCATCGTCTATCCTCATGGCGCACACGGCACGGCTTCAGGAGATATCAATTCCTTCAATGCCGAAAAGCTTAAGAGCATTCCAGCCGAGAACGCTACATGGGTTGATGAGGCTGCCGAGTTCTTCAAGAGCTGCGGCTTAGCAATACAAGATTAATTACTTCTCAAACGGATAGATGACGCCCATCTGTTTGCGGCATTCATCCATCATCGATAAGACATCGAGCGTCGCTTGGTGAGGAACAAGCTCACTTTCAAGTTTGTGAGCCTTGATATCCTCGGAAACGACATCGAATTCATGAAGATATGAAGTTGGGAATCGACAATGTTCGGTTCCCTCTTTTGTTTTGATATAGGCGTGCCATGTTCTATGGGCTTCAGGAACCTTCAAAATTCCATTTTCCCCAGCAAAAACTGCGTAATTCTTGTACAGAAGGCCATCAAAACCCGCTAAAACACGGGCAGTGAAGCCATCGTATTGCAGTTCTATGGTCTCATGGTAATCAACGCCATTTTTGATGCGTGGGAAACACTTCATGCTCTTAGGTTTTCCAAAGCACCGGTACATATAGGTCATTGGATAAACGCCTAGGTCAAGGAGCGCTCCTCCAGCCCGGTTAGGATCAATCATCCTCGCCCGAGCGTTATAGAAGACCTTAAAGCATCCTTCGGCTTTCTTGATCTTGCCTAAACGGCCGCTTTTGACCCATTCAGCGACTTTCTGAGCGACCGGAGAATAGAAGGTCCACATCGCTTCGCTGATATATAGGTTCTTTTCTTTCGCGTATTCAAAAAGCTCTTTGGCCTCTTTCTCTGAGACGGTAAAAGGTTTCTCAACGAGAACAGGCTTGCCTAAAGAAAGAGCAAGCTTCGCATATTCAAGATGGTTGCTATGTGGGGTTACGACATAAACGGCATCGACGCCTGGAGCGAGAATAGCCTCTTTCGCAGAATCAAAGGCTTTTGAATTGAACTTCTTAGCCCATTCTTCGTTCTTCGCCTTGTTTCTGCGGTAGCAAGAAACGATCTCATGACGGCCTGAAGGAAGAAGCTGCCTAGCCACGCGGTTAGACAAGCCTCCGACGCCGATAAAACACCAACGGAACTTTTCCATATTCCCTATTATAAAGAAGAAAGCACAAAAAAACGGGTCAATTTGACCCGTTAGTTTCAATCTGGTGGATCTTAAGAG
Organism: Bacilli bacterium; assembly: GCA_017540455.1. Classification (GTDB taxonomy): domain Bacteria; phylum Bacillota_I; class Bacilli_A; order RFN20; family CAG-826; genus UBA4951. The sequence goes on from JAFYAZ010000021.1 coordinate 15,113, forward strand.
GCTCGAACTCTCGACCTCCTCCATGCCATGGAGGCGCTCTCCCAGCTGAGCTAAAGACCCAGGGATTGTTACGCTTTTTAGCGCACGAATGATATTAATGAAATGGACGAGGTTTGTCAATTACTTTTAAAGGGTTTGTTTTATATAAAACATTTCTTAGCGGAAAAATTGAAATATAGTCGCTTTTCGATTATCTTTCATTAGGTACAGAGAAGGCTTTTGAAATGAAACTGCTCATCATCCGCCATGGCGAACCAATATATAACCCTGACACCCTTACGGAGAAAGGGAAAAAAGAAGCTAAGATCTTAGCCTCTTTTCTCAAGAAAAACTTCCCAGAAATCAGAGATTTCTATGTTTCTCCTTTAGGAAGGGCTAAAGAAACCGCGGAGCCTATCTTAGAAGCCTTTGGAAAAGAAGCTACCACATTCCCTTGGCTTAGGGAATTCGGACCTTTCCCTGGATATGTCAGAGTTACCATTCCTTCGACCTATGGATGCTGGGATTATCTCCCAGAAGACCTTGATAAAGAGAAAGAGCTTCTCACCGAAAACTGGAGAGAGGTTCCTAGGGTCAAAGAAAGCCTTATTCCTGCCACCTATAAAGAAGTCTGCGATGGACTCGATTCTCTTTTAGAAACCTATGGCTATAAGAGAAAGAGCACATATTACGAAGTAACCAAACAAAGCCACGACACAATCTGCTTAGTTTGTCATTTCGGCGTTGAGTCCGTCATCCTCTCCCATCTTATGAATTGCTCCCCTTGGGTTTTCCTCCAAGGTTCTATCTCAGATCCAACTAGTTTCACCTACATCATCACCGAAGAAAGAAGAAAAGGCGTCGCTTCATTCCGCTTACAGCAATTTGGCGACATCTCCCATCTTCGCGAAGCCGGCGAAGAGCCATCTTTCAGCGGACGTTACGTCGAATGCTTTGATGACGAGGGCCGCCACTAATGAAGACAGTCATCTTTCTTTGCCATGGAAACATCTGCCGCAGCGCAGCCGCGGAATTTGTTTTTAAGAAGCTTGTAAAAGAGGAAGGAAGAGAAAGCGAATTCCATATCTATTCAAGAGGTGTCTCTAATGAGGAATATGGCAATGACACATATCCTCCAATGAAAAGAGCCTTAGATAGAGCAGGCATCCCTTATGAAAGGCATTTCGCCCAAAAGATAACGGCAGAAGAATATGCGGAAGCCGATTACATCTTCTACATGGATAGATCGAACCTTGATTTAGCATTATGGAGAATCCCAGACACCAAACACATCTATATGCCAATCTTCAAATTCACCCCATCTATCCATGAGGTCGCTGACCCTTGGTACAGTGGCAGACACGAAGAAGCGCTTAACCAAATCATCAGGTGCTGCAAAGACATCCTCAAAAACATCTAAAACAAAAAATCCACGGCAAATTCGCTGTGGATTTTCGTTTTTGTCGGTGATTCCTAACTAGTTGTCAGAACGGTTGTAGCCGTTTTTCATATGGGCACAGGCATCGAGAAGGACCTGTTTCATGTACTTGTTGGTCTCTTCTTTGACGGCCTTAGCCATAACTTCATTAGACTCTTCAAGAAGATCGAACTTCTTAGCTTTGATCATCTTCTCGTCATACTCATTGAGGATCTTGTGACCAAGAGCGGCAACGGCATTCTGGTAACGCTCGATGAACATGACAGAGGTTCCGAAATGGGCATCCGCAAGAGCGCCGAAGATTCTGCTGGCCCAATAGAAGTTATTGGAGTCAACGGTCTCGGTTGTCGCGCTGACATAAGCAGGCATCTTGGAGACGTTGGTGTATAAAGGAAGCGGGACATTGAAAGCATTGCTTCCGAAGCAAAGCCATTCGACTGCCGCGATCTCTTTTGGCATATATGGACGAATCTGAAGGATTGCCATGACATCGGTTCTGCAAATGCCAATTGGACGGTATTTGCCTTTGAGTGGGTTATCTTTAGCGGAATATGGGTTATATGGGGTTCCCTGATAGTAGGAGGAAAGGATGTACTTAACGTCTTCGACGGTGATCTTTCTTTCTGGAACAAGAGACCATGGGATATCATCGCTTTCTGGTCCGAAGTCGGCGTTACAGCCATCCCACTTATAGGTGCGAGGATTGAAGAATCTCGCCATATACCAAGCACGTGGAGTGTTATAGACGTGATCGGCATCGCTATGGGAGCCATAGGCTAAGCGTGGGTTGAACTTATCGCCTTGGTTGAGGTTGAGATGGTATTTTTCAGTAAGCTCTTTGAGACCTTTGGAGCACATGAATTCCTTCTGCTCTCCATAAGCGTCTTCGAAATCGAAATAATCGATACCAAGTTGGTTAGGCATGATGACATACTCGTCATCTTTGACTCTTCTTGCCATCCAGTTATGACCACCGATGGTCTCAAGCCACCAAATCTCGTCTTTGTCGCTGAAGGCAATACCGTTTGGCTCATAGGTTCCGTATTTCTCAAGAAGCTGGCCTAAGCGGATAACGCCTTCACGAGCGGAGTGGATATATGGAAGGGTGACGACAACGAGGTCTTCCTCGCCAAGACCGCCTGGGATATCTTTCTGGCCGCGTTTCTCGGCTTTCTTATAGACGACATATGGATCAGCGCCTAAAACAAGGGCGTTGCTGGTGATTGTCTCGGTAGCGGTCATAGCGACGTTCTCGCTGTTGATGCCGTTAGCGGCCCAAATACCGGCTTTGTCTGTAGTGACGTTTGGTGTGCTCGTATATGAGAGAGGGTTATCCGGAAGCTCAATCTCTAAATGAGCAATTTTGGAAACGTATTTCTTTGGCTGGTTATGAACCACTACCAATTTCTTTGTGTCAAATCTGCCATCATCGTTTCTGGCGATCATGGTCGAGCCATCGTAGCTCGCTTTTTTACCAACTAATATTGTTGTGCAAGGCATGTTTTATCCTCCTTCATCCGTTAAGGATGTTAACAAATTATAGCACTAGTTTTGAAGGTTTCATTGATACCGATTTGAAGCAAACTGAATTTTTATGAATTATCTTGAATTTTAAGGAATTATTATATATACTGCCCTTGCTCGAAGGAGGAGCATCAAAATGGAAAACAAAGAATTGTTCGCCCCTATTCTTCAGGAAGATGAAGAAATCATCAAGGTGATCAAGCCAAACAAAACGAGGTATGTCTATCTCGGTGGGTTGGCCTACACCCTGCTTGCGCTCATTCCTATTCTATTCATGGCCATTCCGATTGGCATGGCGATTGAAAGTTTTGCGGAATACGGCATGCCGGAAGAGTTCATCATCCCATTAACCGTTTATGGAGGTCTGATGTTGCTTGGCGTAATTATAACTTGGGTTGGTCTAAGCATGAGCTATAAGAAAACCTTCTATGCATACACGAATAAAAGGATTCTTATCAGAAGAGGATTCATCGGTGTCGATTACGCTACACTCGACTTCGAAATGATTGGCGGCCTTATGGTCAACGTAAACTTCTTGGATCGTTTAATGAAAGGAAGCGATAACCCAGGCACCATAACATTCGGTTCCTCTGCTTCCCCTGTCATCTATACAAGAAATGGCAGAACAGCAGCCTACGCCTTCCGTAACATCGATCACCCATATGAAGTCTATCGTGACCTAAAGCATATGGTTGACGAATACAAAACAGCGAAAGCAAAACAAGACTAAAATAGTCAAAAACCCTGTGCAAAAACAGGGTTTTTTGTTATTTCTCGCACCTCTATAAACGAATTGAGAAGTATTCTGGCTGAGTTTGTTCTATAATCTTTCTCGCCTAAGAGTTAAAAGACTCTTTGGAAGCTCCGCCCGTACCTCAGATGGATAGAGGGTTCGCCTCCTAAGCGAAACGCCAGCCGTTCGAGTCGGCTCGGGCGGGCCACTAATAAAAAATAGTTCCCAGTTAAGGGAACTTTTTCTTTTAGATGGTCGGAACGATGGGATTCGAACCCACGACCTCCTGGTCCCGAACCAGGCGCACTACCAAGCTGTGCTACGTCCCGACAGCGACTAATAATCTATCACTTTAGAAACTGAAATCAAAGAGACTAAGTTGGTTCGACTCGCTCATGCCATCAAGGCTGCCATATTCCCTTAAAGCATCGATGGTCGATGAACCGAGGTTGGCCCTGTCTTTAAGGTCTTCGATGGAGATGAATTCACCATCTTTTCTCGCTTCTTCAATCGCCTCAGCGGCCTTTGAACCGAAGTTAGGGATAACGGTGAACGGAGGGATGATTGTCTTTCCATCTTCCCCTACCGTCCATTCAGAAGAATGGCTCTTCATAAGATCGACTTTGCCGACTTTAAAGCCTCTCGCGGTAAGCTCGCAAGCAGCCAAAAGGGCTTTGAGTTTTTCTTCGTCTGTGGCGTTTGTCTGTTTCTTATCGCGTCTAGCTTGGTAATCCTTGATGGCGGCAACCATCTTATCGATCGGAGAGGTCATGGCTTTGATATCGAAGGAGTCGCAGCGTGTGCTGAAATAGACCGCGTAGAACGCAGTTGGTTTATAGACCTTATACCAAGCGACACGGACGGCTGACATAACGTAGGCAGTTGCGTGAGCACGTGGGAAGAGGTAACGGATCTTCTTGCAGGATTCGATATACCAGTCAGGGACATCGTGTTCCTTCATGGCTTTGATGAATTCGTCTTTCAGTGGTTTGCCGGCCTTATTCTTGCGGACGTATTCCATGATTTTGAAGGCAAGACCATTATCGACACCCATATCGATGAGGTAGTTCATGATATCGTCACGGCATCCGATAACGTCATTAAGCTGAAGGCCGTTCTTCATGATGAGGTCTTGGGCGTTGTTGTTCCAGACGTCGGTACCATGGGAGAGACCAGAGATGATGAGAAGGTCGTTGAAGGTATGAGGCTTTGCCTGTTTGATGAGGCCTTGGACGAAGGTCGTTCCGAATTCAGGGAGAGCGATGGAACCGGTCTTATAGGTCTCAGCGATGAACTTCTGCGTATCGGAGTTGCCTGAAAGCTGAATGCCAAGGGCCTTATTCGTGCTGAAAAGCGAAAGGACTTTCTTATCGTTCATTGGGATTGTCTTGAAATCGATGCCCGTGAAGTCTTTCATTTTACGAAGGGCAAGCGGATCGACGTGGCCAAGCTCGTCGAGCTTGAGGCAACTGTCATGCATGCTCGCGAATTCGTAGTGGGTTGTTAACCATCCTACGGATTCATCGTCTGCTGGATACTGATATGGCGAGAAATCAAAGATTTCCATATCAGCAGGAATGACGACGATACCACCAGGGTGCTGACCAGTCGTCTTCTTGACGCCTGTACACTTGGAGGCGAGGTATTTGACATAAGCGTTATCGTTTAAAGCAACCGGCTTCTTAAGGACTCTTTCGTAATAGCCTTTGACGTAACCGATGGCGTTCTTCTCTTCGGAACAGGAAATGGTTCCAGCACGGATAACATGAGGGGAATCAACTGTCTCACCGGCTTTGTAGAGTTTGTTCTCTTCTGGTGTCGAAAGAAGCTCACGGGTATAGGCGTGGGCCCTAGCCTGGTAATCGGCGTCGAAGTTAAGGTCGATATCAGGAACCTTTTCAGCGTGGAAGCCTAAGAAGACCTGAAACGGGATCGATTGACCCGCGGTGATCATTGGCTCGCCGCATTCTGGGCACTTCTTGGCTGGAAGATCGTAAGCACTCTTAAGGAGTTTGTCTTCAGCCCATTCGATGTGCTTGCAGTGTGGGCACACATAGTGAGGGGCAAGAGGGTTGACCTCGGTGATGTCCGCCATCGTGGCAGCGAAAGAGGAACCGACGGAACCACGGCTTCCAACGAAGAAGCCATCATCCGCAGCCTTCTTAACGAGGAGGTGAGCAATGTAATAGGTAACGGCGTAACCATTACCGATAATACCGTTAAGCTCCTGGGCCAAACGGTTTTTGATGATTGCTTGCGGACTTCCTTCAGGATATTCGACATCCTTCTCAATTCCGTATCTATTTTTCAAATTTTCCCAGCAAATCTCCTCTAATTTCTCTTTTGAGCCAGGGAGGTTTGCGTCTGGTGTGTATAGTCTTGTCTTCAAGATTTCGACCGGTTCGACTTGGTCAGCGATCTTGTTTGTGTTCGTGATGACGATCTCTTTTGCTTTCTCCTCGCCTAACCATTCAGTGAACTCATCAAGCATCTCCTTGGTGGTTCTGAAATGCTGGTCTGGGTTCTCGTAGGTTTCTCTTCCGCTTTCACGAGACCAAGTCCAAAGAGGATGGTTGACTCCGCCGATGGCTTTGGCGCAGACGAAAACGTCACGGGAGACTTTGTCTTCTGGGTTGAGGTAATGGCAGTCGCCCGTAGCGCAGACTGGCTTGCCGATCTTATCTGCTGTCGAAACGATGTTCTTAAGGATGTCGAGAAGTCTCTCGTCATCAAGCTGGTGGTCGTTGATGAGCCAAGAATAGTTCTCACGAGGCTGAACTTCGATGTAATCAAAGAAGCTCATAGCTTCCTCAAGTTCCTCATCGCTCTTGAGCATGGCGTTTTGGAAGACAGAACCATTGAAGCAGGCGCTGCCAAGAAGGAGGTTCTCACGTTCTTCGGCAATCTCGTCGTAGGAGATCTTTGGAACGGAGTTGAGAGTCATGTATTTGGTTTCGCTATGGCTGACCAAACGATATAAGGCTTTGATGCCCTCTTGGTTCTTGGCGATGGCGATAACGTGTTCGGTGTAGGTGTGCTTGTACATCTTCTTGTCGGTGCACACGAGGTCTTTGAGATCTTTGTGAGTGCGGCATCCGTTCTTTTCAAGCATCGGGATGATGGATTGCCAAACCGAGTTTAAAGCTTCGGCGTCGAAGTCAGCGCGGTGAGCCTTTTCGTCATCGTAGACATCTAATTTCAAGTTGCGGGACAAAGCGCCTAAGTTATGCTTAGCGGCCCCTGGGAAGAGATAGTGAGATAAAGCTAAAGTATCGATGACTGGATGTTTGTCTTTTGGAAGGCCGACTCTAAGGCGAAGGGCATTGAGGAAGCCAACGTCGAATTGAGCGTTGTGAGAGACAAGGATGCAACCTTCGGCGAACTTCTCGATTTCGAGAGCGGCTTCTTTTTCGGTAAGGCCGTCTTTGATCATCTCATCGGTGATGTGAGTCTTCCTCTGAATGTATTCCGGGATATGAACACCGGCGTTGACGAAGAAATCCTTTCTTTCGGTTACAAGACCATCGACGACCAAAACGGCACCGAATTCGGTGATTCTGTCGTATTTGGAAGAAAGACCCGTGGTCTCAAAATCGAATACGCAGTACTTTCCTTTGGAAAGAGGAGTATCAACGAAGTTCCAGCCATAACGTGGCTTTTTGAAGGCGTATAACTCAACGCCGTAGAGGACTTTGAATTTGTTCTCAGGGTCAGTGATTTTGCTATTGATGTCTAAGCAAGCTCCTTCGGCTTGCGGGAAGGATTGGATGACACCGTGGTCGGTGATGGCCACCGCTTTCATGCCCATATGGTGTGCGAGTTTGACGTAATCCTTTGCTTCGGCAAGGCCATCCATCGCGCTCATCTTCGTGTGGGCGTGGAGCTCAACGCGTTTCTCTTCGCAAGGATCCTCACGAAGCGGCTTTGGAGGAAGCACATCAAAGGAATGGAGATAAAGCTGGTAGAGACCTTCATTTGGTCCTGGCCTATCTTCGATTTTGATTGCGCCTCTGACTCTTAAGTGAGCGCCATTGCCAATCGAGGCAAGGACGGCAGGAGATAAGACTTCCTTGTCTTCGACACCTCTTATGTTGATCGCGCTTGTTTCATCACCAAGTCCGAAGGTGGCCATAGCCAGGCCTCTTCTTGTGGTGCGCATTTCGTATCCGAAAACGTAACCGGTGATTTCGTAATTGCCACCGACATTCTCATAAATGTCTTTTATGTTCTCGAGCCTATAGTAGTTGCCTTTCGAATGGATATTATGGGAGAGCTGCTCCATGATCCTTTCGTCTTTTTTGTATTGGGCGAAAGCGGCTCTAAGCTCTTCCTCATGGCGGGCTTCGTCTTCTGCTAAAGCATCATATTCGTCAGGAATATTTTGATTTTCGTCGGCAAAACCCTCTTCTTTTTCCTCTTCAGGCTCTTCCTCATCGATTTCTTCTTCAGAATCCTCTTCGACTGGTTTTGGTTCTTCTTTTTGTTCTTCGATCTTTGGCTCAGGCTTCTCTTCTTCTAATCCATCAACGCATTCGATCTTGATGCCATAGGAAAGGAACTTAAGAAGCGCATTGAAGTCTTTAGCGGCCTTAGCGATCTCTTTGTCGTTCTTCGTGAGATAACGGCCATTCTGATATTTGACGAAGACATCTGAGACGATTCTGCATTTGTTGAAACAGAAACCGGAGAAGAGTTCAGAAATATCTTTCTCCCCTGGCTCTTCGACATAGACAAAACGGATGTCCATGCCATAGGTCGCATTCTGAAGGGCATCTAAGAACTCATTCAAAAGAACGTAATCCCATGGGGTTTCTTTCCTGATCGTCATCTGAACGACGCCTTTGTTATTTGGGTCACTTCTGACGAATTCGAAATCCATCCCGAAGCGGGTAACGTCTTCGAGGCCTAAAGATTCGAGAAATCTGATGATTTTCGGCTGCGTCTTATCCATCTTAGAAAAGCCCTATGATATCGCGGAACACGATGAAGAATGAGAATCCGAAAAGGAGGATGACGCCAACAAGGGAGATGGCATTCTTGACCTTTTCTGGAATCTTCTTATGGAAAGCGGTCTCGACTAAGACAACCAAAAGCTGATATCCATCAAGACCAGGGAACGGGAGAAGGTTGAAGATAGCTAAGTTGAGGGCAAGGAATCCGCCATAGAAGAAGAAGGTCTGAATCCAGCCAATCTCATTAGAGTAGCTCATGACCTGACCGCCGGCCGCAACGATTGAGCCGACATTCTCAAGGTGTCCGCTGAAGAGATATTTAAGTCCTTCGCCAATGGCGCTGAAGAGGTATTTGAATTGGGAGCATCCGTTAGCGAGTCTCTGACCGAAAGGAGCCCAATACTGATGGCAATGGACTACGATCGAAGCCGTATCGGATTTGAGAACGCCATTCTCATCTACGATGATGGTGACCTGTTTGGATTCATCTTTGGTCGCCAAGAACTCTTGGACGGTTGGTCCTCTTTCTACAGTCGAAGCCTTAAGGAAGGTTGGGCTCATGACGATGGTGTCTCCAGCCCTTGGCGTATATGCGCCTAAAGCGATATCTGGTTTGGCGTCGAGATGGAGTTCTTTTTGAATCGCGTCGGCAAAATAACCTGCTTTAGGTTTGTAGAATGTGGTGTTGGTGAAAACATCGTTTCCATTGATGACGCTTGTCAGATTGAAGACGGCGACATAAGTTTCTTCGCCATCACCATTGATGATCTTCGTATCGCAGTCAATGATGTAGCCCATCTGGTTGTCGTTATCGTCATAAGCGATTTCCGGGGCATAGAGACGATCGAAATCGTATTCGAGGATTTCGCCACTGATCTCACCGGTCGTCCAGAAACAATATGCGCGGGCGGTAGGTTCGCCTTCGACGACCATGGCGTTCTTATTGAAACCGGTGTCGAAATATGAGCAGGTGTAGTAATTCGGGAAACAAGTCGTGTAGACGAAGCAGAAAAGCAAAGCGGTCAGAAGGTTGACGCTGATGCCGGCAATGAAGACAAAGCATCTCTTCCACCACTTGATCCCTTCGATCGAACGTTCTCTTGGTATGACTTGGCCTTCTGGAAGTTCAAGTCCTTCTCCATACATGGAGACGTAACCGCCAAGAGGGATGGCGCGTATGGCAAAAGTAGTCTCCCCATCTTTTTTCTTATGCCTAAAGATGGCAGGACCGATGCCGATTGAGTATTCAAGGCAATAGACGTTATAGGCCTTTGCCACCGCTAAATGTCCAAGCTCGTGGGTTGAGATGAGAATCCCGAGCATGACTATCATGACGATTATGGTCGTAAAAATCTGCATGCTCAGTTAACTCCTTTCTCAAATGTTGTGCGAACGTACTGACGCACCTCTTTATCGACGCTCACCAAGGTGGTGAGAGTTGGATTCATTATATTAGTAAAATGACTCAAGGTCATTTCGTTTACTTTGACAATGTCGGAGAAACGGATTTTTCCTTCGAGGAATAGGGCAATGGCAACTTCGTTTGAAGCGTTGATGACCGCGGTTGCGGTTCCGCCCATCTTGAGGGCTTTGATGCAAAGAGGAACGGCAGGGTATCTCTCTGGGTCGAACTTATGGAAATGGAACGGGCCAAAGTCTTCGAGTTTCTTCACTTTGAACACTTCGAAAGGCGCTTTGCCTTCATATAACGCATAGGCGATCGGGCCATGCATGTCTGGTTTGCTGACATCGCCAATGATGGTTCCGTCTTTTAAGAGCAAGGCGGAATGAAGGTTGCTTTCGTCATGGAGAATGACTTCGACTTTGTCGACGTCATAACGGAACAAGTGATGGGCTTCGATGATCTCAAAGCCTTTGTTCATCATGGTATCGCTGTCGATGGTGATCTTGGCGCCCATGTTCCAGGTTGGATGATGGAGAGCCATCTCTGGAGTGACGTTATCTAGCTCATCGATCTTGAGATTACGGAAAGCACCGCCGCTTCCGGTAAGAAGAATCTTCTCAACGTCGTCTGGATTCACCTTTGAGAAGCATTTCGCGATAGCAACATGCTCTGAGTCGATTGGCCACATCTTTCCATGGCCTTCGTCGAGGAGTTTGTTGATGATGTCTCCGCCGACAACAAGGCTCTCTTTGTTGGCGAGGCAAAGAATCTTATTCTCTTCCAAAGCTGTTACGGAAGGCACCAAACCAGAGAATCCAACGAGGGCGTTCTCAACCATATCGGCATCGCTGTTTCTAATGAGTTCGGATAATCCGTTCTCGCCGGAAAAGACATCTAATTCAGGGTGTTTTTCTTTTAAATCCTTGGCAAAACCCTCATCAATGCAATAAACGCCTTTGATTGATGGGAATCTCTTGAGGATTGGTTCAATCTTGTCAGTTTGCTTCCCAACACTGATACCGACAAGCTCAAAAGAGGCTCTGTCGGCTTCAAAAATATCAAGTGACTGGACGCCTATATTTCCAGAGGCGCCTAGAAGCAAAACTTTACGCATAAATTAGTAAACCAAGAAGTTCCAACCATTCTTCATGAGGACAAGAATGATGACGGCGCCGATGCTTGCAAAAATGACGCTGTCAGCACGGTCAAGAATACCGCCATGCCCTCTAAGGATGTTTCCGTAGTCTTTGATGTCGTAATAGCGTTTGATGAGACTGAATGAGAGATCTCCGACAGTCCCAAGAATCGGTTCGACAAGCGCGATCAAAACGATGTAATACCATTTGTCGATAGTAAGGAATGGAAGGATTGGGTGTCCGGTAGCGGCGAGGATTAAACCAAATGCCGCTGAAGCGACAAAGCCAACGATGATGCCCCAATAGAAGCCTTCCCAGGTTTTCTTTGGAGAGATTCTTTCGTTGAGTTTGTGTTTGCCGAAATAAACGCCGCCGAAATAAGCAGCGATGTCGCTGAACATCGGAGCGATGAAAACGAACAAGAGAAGTTCAAACGAACCAAAGTATTTGAAGAAGTTGTTATTGATTAGCTCAGGACCATAGGCTTGCCCACCCCAGGTCGCACCGATATAGGCAGGAATCGGCTCGGCTGCAGCCTTGATTGGGAAGTATCTGATGAAATAGAAAGATTGGAAGCCAAGGCCAACAAGTAAAGACATGAAGAAGAAATAGGCAATGTCATCTAGCCCAAAGTTCTTATCCAAAATACCGACGACACAGTAAACAAGAAGAGAGGCGGCGATGCCAATAACCGATACTTCGAAGCTCTCATAATGCTCATCAAGCGACATGACAAAGTTATCCGGATCTTTGAGATAGCTACTCATGTTCCCTTTGAAGAACATCCAGTAAACAAACGAGAGGATGATCACATAGGTTGCAACATAGACGAACCAGTTATATTTCTTGCGAGGAGCTTTGATGACCTCAGCGATCGCAACCAAAAGGAACGCCATGATGGCGAAGAAGTAGAACCAACCTCCAAGGATGAAAGTTGGAACAGCGGTTACCAAAAGAACACCGGCAACGATGAGCCTGCTCTTAAGAGAGGTCTTGTAACCCTCTGGTGGTGTATTGATTTCGATGTTTCCGATTTTCTTACTCATTCTTTAATCCCCCGTAGCGGCGGTTTCTGTTCTGATATTCTTTCAAACAATCGATGAACGCTTTACGGCGGAAATCAGGCCACTTCACATCAGTGAAGACAAACTCCGCATAGGCATTCTGATATAGCATGTAATTTGAGAGCCTTTGTTCACCGCTGGTCCTGATCATTAAATCGACGTCAGGCATGTCTGGTTGCCAAAGGTAGTTCTTGAAGGAACCTTCATCAAGGTCTTCGAGTTTCGCATCGCCATTCTTATAGGCTTCGGCGAATTTCTTTGTGGCTCTCACGATTTCATCGCGTCCACCGTAATTGAGGCAGACATTGAAGACGCAGGCATCGTTGTTTTTGGTCATCTCGATGGCCTCGTAACAAACATTTCTGGTTTGTTCTCTGATACGGTTTAAGTCACCGGAGACGACGACTCTGCCACCAGTCTTCATAATGTAGTCGATCTCGCGATGGAAGAATTCCTCTAGATAGTCCATGAGATGATCGATTTCATCCTGTGGGCGGTTCCAGTTTTCAGTCGAAAAAGCATAGAAGCTGGCGTACTTGATTTTGAACTCACGGCAAAGATCATAGATCTCAATCAATCGACGGCAGGCCTCTTTATGACCAAGGTGACGAGGGAGCCCACGGAGGTTCGCCCAACGTCCGTTGCCATCCATAATGAAAGCAACGTGGTCTAGCTTCTTTTTTAAAACAAATTCTTCACTCATTGAGTGAAATTATAGACTATTTTGAGGGACTAGAAAACATGTAAGGGCCTACAAAGGAAAAGTTTTTCCTTTCCTCGTTCTTGCCTCGAAAGAAGTGCATTAAGAAACGAATAACGATACAATAGTGTCACTTATGGAAGAAAACGAAGTCAAAGTTGAGTCGGAAAACATTGCAGAAACGCCAGAAATCCCTGACAAAACCCCATTAGAATCCAAAAAGATGTCCCCTAAAGAAAAGAAGGCGACATGGATAATTGGGTCGATTGGCGTCCTTTTGGTTGCCGCTTTCACGACAGTCATGATTGTGGGTGCGATCAACGACAACGAAAGAGCCAACCACCCGGTCGAGTATTACTTTGATTGGAATCAAGACTTAGCCGGTTTCTATAACGCTAGTGACAAATACGCTGGCGCAGGAACCTTTGAATATGAGATCAGGACCGACAGCGCCGACCGCGAATACGCACATATCAATAATGTGACTGCGATAACCAACTCCACCACTTTCGTTCTACCTTCCACCGTTAAGATTGATGATAAGAACTATTCAGTCTATTCAATCGGCGACAATGGCACATCCGCTATAAAAGCAAAAGGTGAGAAACTCAAGGCAATCTATGCGCAATCTCTTTACAAAGAGATTGGTTCTTATTCTTTCTCCAGTTTGCCTTCCCTAACAAAGGTTTCATTCAGAAGCGTCAAAGATGGCAAGCAAGAGATCGGAGACCACGCCTTCTATAACAACCCACTACTCACTGATGTCACTCTTGCCGACAACCTTACCGCACTTGGAGATTCAGCTTTCGAAGATTGCTCTTCATTGACTCAGATCAATCTGTCAGGTTCCTTAACCAAAATTGGAAAAGCCGTCTTCAAAGGCTGCAAGATGAATTACATCAACTTCAACGGCAACAAAACCGATTGGGAAAAGATTGTCAAAGAAGATGGCTGGGCTGAAGGCATAAGCGACTGCTACATCCAACTTCTAAAAGAGACTAAAGCCAGCCCTTACATCTATATCGAATAACGGTCTAGACAACAAAAAATCCCCTGCAAATTCAGGGGATTTTATTTGTTTTTGAGGTTAGATCGTCATGATCTCTTTTTCTTTGGCAGCATAGGCATCATCGATGGCTTTCATGATATCGGTGACGACTTTCTCGAGATCTTTCTCCACTCTATCGCGATAGTCATCGGACATGGAATCATCTTCCTTAATCATCGCGAGATAATCACGTCTGATGTTCCTGATGGCGACCTTAGCTTCCTCAGCAAAGCCTTTGGCTTGCTTGACGGTAGCCTTACGGTTTTCCTCAGTCATGGCTGGGAAGATAAGACGGACGAGGTCCGCTTCAACCTGTGGGTTGATGCCGATGTTCGCGGCGGTGATGGCGGTCGCGACAGCCTTAAGATCCTCGTGGGAATAAGGTTTGACGACGAGCTGTCTTGGCTCTGGTTTGGTGATTGAGCAGATGTCGGTGATGGCAATCTTGTCACCATAGTAGTCGGCCTTGATTCCGTTAAGGATGGATGGGTTGGCCTGGGCACTTCTTAATTTGCCGAAGTTGTCGTTAAGGCTTCTGACGGATTTCTCCATCTGTTCCTGCATTTCGTTGACGATTGGATCCATATGTTATTCCTCCGATATGACGCTTCCGACGTCTTCGCCCATAAGAACTCTCATGATGTTCTCTGGGTCTTCCATATTGAATACGTGAATCTTGATTTTGCTTTTCTCTAACTGGGCAACAGCTGTGAGATCCATGACCTGAAGCTGTTTCTCAACGGTCTCCTGGAAGGTGAGCTTCTTCAGAAGCTTCGCGTTTGGGTTGGTGCGTGGGTCAGAGTCATAGACGCCTTCCACATTGTTCTTGCCCATAAGGATGGCATCGGCATCGCAATCAAGAGCTTTGAGGGCGGCGTTGCTGTCGGTGGTGAAGAATGGGTTTCCGGTTCCGCCGGCGAAGATGACGACGCAGTTCTTATTGAGATGATGGATGGCTTTTCTACGGATGTATGGCTCGCAGACCTGTGGGACGTTGATGGCGCTGGCGACCCTGGTGTCGAGGCCCTTTTCCTCACAGGCGCTTTGGATGGCTAAGCCATTCATGATGGTGCCAAGCATGCCCATGTAGTCAGCGGTCGAATGGTCGATGCCGACGGTATCGGCAAGTTTGCCGCGCCAGATGTTTCCAGCACCGACGACGATGCCAATTTGAACTCCGGTGTCAGCGACCTCTTTGATCGTATTGGCAATTCTTTGGAGTTTTGCCCTGTCGTAAATAGAATGATTCTCCTGGTCAGCTAAAGCCTCGCCGGAGAGTTTGATGATTACTCTTTTATAAATAGGTTTCATATTGGTTTTATTATACAAAGAAGAGAAGATTCGAGCGACAACTTTTTTATATGAAAAAAGTCCCCACAATGTGAGGACTTGATTTTTAATCGGCTAATAGATTAAGCAGCGGCTTCGACGCCATCGCCAACCTGGAAGCGGACAAAGGTGACAACCTTGTTGCCCTTCTCACCAAGAAGCTGACCGACGGTCTTGGATTCGTCGAGTAACCACTTCTGGAAGGTAAGGCAGCTCTGGGAGAGAACCTTGTCGACTTTGCGCTGGGCGATCTGGGCTTTGACCTGTTCTGGCTTGTTGGCGAGTTTCTCGTCATTGGCGACTTCGGTCTCGGCGATCTTCTGCTCTCTTTCTCTCTCGGCGGCTGGAACGTCTTCGAGGGCGAGGTAGAGAGGATTGTTGGCAGCGATGTGCATGGCCAACTGGTTGGCTAATTCGGCATCTTCCTTTTCAAGGATGACGACGACACCGATCTTTCCACCCATGTGGATGTAGGTGCCAAATCCCTGGCCTTCAGCCTTCTTGAGGATCTTATAGCGACGGAAGACGAGTTTCTCACCAGTGGCAAGGGCGGTAGCGTCTTGGAGATCCTTAACGCCGGCCTGAGCCTCTTCGATGGTGGCTGGCTCGTTCTTGAGAACGAATTCAGCGGCGCCTTCACCGAAGGCGTGGAACTTATCGGTAGCGCTGACGAAGTCGGTTTCGCAGTTGACCTCGATGATGGCGGCTTTGCCACAACCATCGCAGGTTTTGATGACAGCTAAGCCCTCAGCGGCGGTTCTGTTAGCACGCTTGGCGGCTTTGACGATGCCCTTCTCGCGGAGGACGTCGATCGCTTTTTCGATGTCGTAATCGTTTGATTCGAGAGCTCTCTTGCAGTCCATCATGCCAGCGCCAGTGCGCTCCTTGAGGGACTTGATAGCTTCAATTTTGCTTTGTTCTGCCATTGTGTTAACTCCTTTATGTTTTGCTTAGGCTTTAGCTTCTTCTTTGGCTTCTTCGGCTGGAGCAGCAGCTTCTTCGGCTGGCTTCTCTTCAGCTTTTGGGGCCTCGGCTGCAGCGGCTTTTTCACCACGTCTGGCGGCGAAACGGGCAGCTCTTTCGGCCTGCATCTTCTTGTAACGCTCTTCACGCTCGGTACGCTGGGCACGGATGGCGGCCTTGCGGGCTTCGTTGGCGGCGTCGGCGCTGCGGATGGCATCCTTCATGGTAGCCTCTTCACCTTCGTCTTTGGTATAAGCGTATTCAGTGATGCCGCCTTTAGCTTCGACGATGGCATCAGCAAGGGTGCCGATCAAAAGCTTTAAGGCATTGGAACCATCGTTGTTGGATGGGATTGGGTAATCGACAACCTCTGGATCATCGTTGGTGTCAACGATAGCGAAGGTTGGGATGCCGAGCTTGCGGGCTTCGGCGATGGCGTTGTGCTCAAGGGTTGGATCGTCGATGACGATGGCCTGTGGGGCACGGCGCATTTCTTTGACACCTTCGAGGTTACGGGAAAGTTTCTCTAACTCTTTGCGAAGGATGGCGACTTCTTTCTTTGGAAGCTTGTCGAAGGTTCCGTCTTCCTGCATGGCCTCGA
>JAFYAZ010000001.1 GCA_017540455.1 Bacilli bacterium
CTCTTGCCAGCGGCTTCGGAAGCGAGCTGAGAGGCGAATGGAGTGGCCTTCTTGGCACCCTTGTAACCAAGAGCACCGGAGCTGGACCAGGCGATGACATTGCCTTTTTCGTCGGTAACGGTGACGATGGTGTTGTTGAAGGTGGCGTGAATGTGGACGACACCTTTGGTAAACGTGCGCTTAACTTTTTTCTTGCGAGCGCTAGTCTTTTTGGACTTTTTCTTAGCTTCTGCCATTTACGTGTCCTCCTTTCATTACTTAGTAGCCTGCTTCTTGTTGGCGATGGTCTTTCTCTTACCTTTGCGGGTACGGGCATTGGTCTTGGTGTTCTGACCTCTGACTGGAAGACCTTTTCTGTGACGGACGCCACGGTAGCAGTTGATTTCGGTGAGGCGCTTGATGTTCATAGCGATCTCACGGCGAAGGTCGCCTTCGGTGTGATGCTTGGCGACTTCGGTTCTGAGGGCGACGAGCTGTTCATCAGTTAAGTCTTTGACTCTGATGTCCTCGCTGACGCCGGCAGCTTTGCAAATTTCTGTCGCGGTTGTGTCACCGATACCATAGATGTAGGTAAGGGCGATGACAACGCGTTTCTCGGATGGGATATCCACCCCTACGATACGTGCCATATTCTTTTAATCTCCTAGAATTAACCTTGTCTCTGCTTGTGCTTAGGATTTTGGCAGATGCACATAACCACGCCATGGCGGCGGATGATTTTGCACTTATCGCAGATCGGTTTGACGGATGGTCTGACTTTCATAAGTTTCTCCTAATGCTTTGTCTAACGTCTGTTGCGTTAGTTCTTATAACGGAATGTGATGCGGCCGCGTGTTAAATCATAAGGCGAGAACTGAACGGTGACTCGATCACCGGGAAGAATACGAATGTAGTGCATTCTGATTTTTCCCGAAACGCTAGCCAGAACCACCGCTCCATTGGCGAGTTTGACTCTGAAGGTTGTGTTTGGAAGGTTTTCCAAGACTGTGGCTTCAACTTCAATGCAATCTTCTTTACTCAAATGAAGATACCTCCTAATTCTCACTATGAAGCGTTAGTACTTCATAGCCATCCTTGGTGACAAGGACGGTGTTCTCGTAATGTGCGTTGAGCTTGCCGTCTTTTGAGACAGCGCTCCAACCATCGCCTAGAACCCTTATCGCCGGTTTTCCAGCCATTACCATCGGCTCGATGGCAAGGGTCATTCCCGCTTTGAGGATCGGACCGGTTCCGGCCTTTCCGTAGTTCGGGATGTAAGGGTCTTCGTGCATTTCGTGACCTATTCCATGTCCGGTGTACTCTCTGACGACTGAGTATCCGTTGCTCTCAGCGGTCTTTTGAATAGCCTCTTGGATATCTCCTAGGTGCACGCCCTCTTTGATGAGGCTCACGCCGTTCCAGAAGCACTTCTCAGTGACTTCGATGAGGCGAAGCGTCTCTTTGCCGCATATTCCTACTGGGTAAGTGCGGCAAGCGTCTCCCATATAGCCGTTAAGAAGGGAGACAACATCAAGAGAGACAATATCCCCATCCTTGAGTACCTTCGTTTCGGAAGGCACGCCATGGACCAAGACGTTATTGACTGATGTGCAGATCTCGCCAGGGAATCCCCCATATCCTTCTTCGACGCAGATGCCACCAGCGTCCTCGATGACTTTCTTGGCCATCTTTGCAAGGTACTTGGTGGTCACGCCCGGTTGGACGAGGGGCCCGACGGTCTCGAAGACTTTTGCCGTAAGGGCTCCAGCCTTCCTCATCAGCTCAATCTCACGAGGGGATTTGATGATGATGCTCATTTATGGGCCTCAAGGAAGGCGACAAGTGCCTTCTTTAGGCCTTCTGCTCCGATGCTGCCATCGAAGTCAGAGAGTAAGCCCTCACCCTTATAGAATTCCATAAGAGGGGCTGTGCTCTTGTAGTAATTGGCAAGGCGGACTTTGAAGCTTTCCGCATTGTCGTCTTTGCGTTGCACGATTGGTGTTCCGCATTCATCGCAGATGCCTTCTTTCTTCTTAGGAGGCATGAAGGTGACGTTATATGAAGCGCCGCATTTTGGGCAGACCCTACGTCCGGAGATTCTTTCGATCAGCTGCTCATCTGGGCAAGAGATGTTGATGACGGTGTTGACCTCACGGTTAATCTCTTTCCCAAACGTTTTGAGGGCCTCGGCTTGCGCGATTGTGCGTGGGAAGCCATCTAAGAGATAGCCGTGCGCGCAATCTTCGCGGGCGAGCCTCTCTTTGACTAAGGCGCAGGTGAGCTCATCAGAGACGAGTCCACCGCTATTGACGATAGCCTTTATTTGGTTTCCTAGCTCGCTGCCACTGGCCATAGCCTCACGGAACATGTCGCCCGTGGAGATATGGGGAAGGCCGTAATCTTTGGCAATCCAAAGGGCATGCGTGCCTTTGCCCGCGCCTGGCGGGCCCATCAGAACGATATTGAGCATCTTATTGTTGGATTCCTTTCACTTTGTCAAATGACTTACCAGCGAGAAGGCCATCGATCTGCGCGTTGATTTCAAGAGCAACGCCGACGATGATGATGAGACCTGTGCCACCAAGGGCAAGGGAGCTATCGCCATCGAAGACATTGGCCCAAACGAGGATGATCGGAAGGGCAGCGATGAGGGAAAGCGATATAGCGCCTAAGAAGGTGACCCTATTAAGGACTTTCCTGACATATCTCTCGGTTTCCTTTCCTGGGCGGATGCCTGGGATGTAGGAGCCGTTCTTCTGGAAGTTGTCCGCAAGGTTCTCTGGATCGATCTGCATCTCCGCATAGAAGAAGCAGAAGGCGATGATGAGGGCTAAGTAGATGAATAAGCCCCAGTTCATCTCCCAGTGGGTTCCGTCGAACCACGGCATTGAGAAGGTTCTGTTGTAGTTGAAGATGAGAAGCCACTCGGCAGTAGCCGCTTCTTTTGAGATGAAGCTGGCGATGATCGCCGGAGCGCTTAGGATGGAGCTAGCGAAGATGACAGGGATGACACCAGCGCTATTGATCTTGATCGGCAAGAAGGAGGCGCGCGCCATAGCGGCGGAACCACCACCTTTACCTGCATGCTGTACTGGGATCTTTCTCTTCGAGAGTTCGATGAAGACAACGAACCCGATGATAAGGACCATCGCGAGGATGTAAAGGGCGAATTGGAAGGCACCTTTGATCATTTCGCTCGAGGAGCGGGTCACGGTGTCCGTGATCCATTTCTTCCAAGCGGTTGAGATCTGGGTCGGGAGCGATCTGACGCAGCCGGCGAAGATGATCATGGAAATACCGTTTCCAAGACCTTTCTCGGTGATTTGGTCACCAAGCCACATGGTAAGCATAGCACCCGCGAGGATGACGGTTACGATATAAGCGTAAGTCCAGAAATTGCTCGCGAGGTTCAAGGTGATGAATTCGCTGTTCTCCATGGTACGGATGATGCCATAGCCTTGTACCGCGCCAAGTAAGAGGGTGAGATAACGCGTGGCCATCTCGCTCTTCTTACGGCCGTATTCACCTTGCTTGCTGAGTTCAGTAAGCGCTGGCAAGACGTCCTTGGAGAGAAGCTGAACGATAATCTGAGCCGTGATGTATGGCGAGACACCGAGGGCGAAGACCGAGAAGTTGGAGAGAGCTCCACCTCCTAATAAGTCCATGATGGCGAGCGAGTTGCCCGACTTCATGAGGTCATCGAGATTCTGGTTGAGAGTGACCCCCGGTACCGTAATGGCCGCCCCGATCCTGACGACGAAGAGGATCATGATCGAAAAGAAAATACGATTGACAATCTCTTTATTTTTGAAGATCGAGACGAACTTTTTCATTACTTAATAACCTCGGCAATGCCACCCTTTTCCTCAATGGCAGCTTTGGCCTTCGCGCTGAAGGCACTAGCTTTGACAGTGAGTTTTTTGGTTAAAGCACCAGTACCAAGGATTTTAACACCATTGGCGAGGCTCTTCACTAAGCCTTTTTCAACGAGGGCCTTTCCATCGACGGTAGCACCCTCTTCAAAGGCGTTGAGATCATCGAGGTTGACGACAGCCTTGATGACTTTGATGTTGTTGTTGAAACCATACTTTGGAATACGGCGAGCTAAAGGCATCTGACCGCCTTCGAAGCCGTTCTTCTTGGTATGGGCATGAGCGCCTTGGCCTTTCTGGCCACGGCCGGCGGTCTTGCCATTGCCAGAGCCTAAGCCCTGACCTTTGCGGAAGTGCTCTTTGCGGGAGCCTTCGACCACCACGATAGTATGAAGATTCTCAGCCATTATTTATCTCCTTTTGGCTCTTTGGCTTCGTGAGCGCGTGGGGCACGCTTCTCGAAGTTACGTGGAGCTCTTTCACTTCTCTCGGCCTTTGGGGCTGGGGCTGGATGCATGGCTTTGATCTCCTCTTCGGTCTTTAAACCACGGAGGACCATGATCTTGTCATAGCTCTTAAGGGACTGGAGAGCGGCGTCAGTGGCACGGACCACGTTGAGGGCGGTACGGGAGCCATAGACTTTGGAAACGACGTTCTTGACGCCAGTGAGCTCAAGAACGGCACGGACGGCGCCACCAGCGACGATACCTGTGCCAGCTGGAGCTGGTTTGAGGATGACTTTGGTGGAGGTCCAGCTGCCTTCGACTTCGTGAGCGATGGTGCCTTTGACAAGGTGGACGCTCTTGAGGTTCTTCTTAGCAGCGGTTAAGGATTTCTTGATGGCATCCGGGACTTCACCGGATTTTCTCATGGCAAATCCATAGTGGCCTTTGCCATCGCCGACGACGACGAGGGCATCGAAACGCATATGTTTGCCACCCATGACGACCTTGGTGACCTTGTTGATGTCGACGACACGGTCATTGAAGTCATCTTCTTCGCGACGGAATCCGCCACGGCCACCGCGTCTCTCGCCTGGACGGCCACGATGGTCGCCGAACTTACGGGAGCCTGGACGGTCGCCAGCGCGGGAACCGGTTGGTTCGCGTTCTGGGTTGCCAGTAGGATTACGCTTCGCCTCTGGAGCATTGTTAGCGGCTTCTTGAGCCACAACTTCTTTATTTTCTTCAGCCATAGTTTTTCTCCTTAGAACACGAGGCCGGCTTTACGTGCGGCTTCGGCGAGGGCGGCAATACGCCCATGATATTGGTAACCACCACGGTCGAAGACGACCTTGGAGATGCCTTTATCTTTGGCTTTATTGGCGATAGCTTCACCAACTTTGGCAGCGGCTTCGCAGTTGGAGCCGTTAGCAAGCTTGAGTTGGACACTCGAAGTGCAAGCCAAGGTCATACCTTTGGTATCGTCGATGAGCTGGGCTTCGATGTGTTTGTTGGAACGGAAGACCACAAGACGTGGGCATTCCGCGGTGCCGGAGATCTTCGCTCTGACTCTGAGGTGACGACGGGCTCTGACCGCCGAACGGGACTCTTTCTGAATCATATGTTCTCTCCTCCTTATTTCTTAGCACCGGTGGCAGCGGCACGCTTACCGATTTTCTTGATGAGGTGCTGGCCTTTGTAGTGGACGCCTTTCTGACCGTAGACGTCTGGACGGTGTGAATCATAGATGAGGGCAGCGGTCTGTCCAACATCGTGCTTGTCGCAGCCTTCGACGACGACGTGGGTGTCATCTGGGCAGGTGATCTTGGTGAACTTTCCGACTGGCTCGACACGGATTTCGTGAGAGTAGCCGAGGAACATGCTGACAGCGCCGTTCTTGATGGAAGCGCGATAACCGGTTCCGTTGATTTCGAGTTCTTTCTTCCAGCCTTCGCTCACGCCCTTGGCGGCATTGTGAAGGTTAGCCGCGAAGGTACCGTGGTTTTTATGGGCTTGTCTGCTCTCGGTATCTTCGAGAACGCAGTGCAAGGCTCCGCCTTCCTCATGGACGCTGACGCCAGCTAAGAGCTTGACGCTTACTTCGCCCTTTGGACCTTTAACGGAGACAGCGCCATCTTTGATTTCATAGGTGACGCCCTCAGGAAGAGAGATGGGTTTTAATCCAATACGTGACATAAATGTACTTTCTTCTCCTCTAATTACCAGACGTAGCAGAGAATTTCGCCGCCGACGTGCTCTTTGCGAGCTTCAGCGTCGGTGAGGATTCCCTTGCTGGTGCTGATGATGGCGATGCCAAGACCTTTGAGGACCTTTGGAAGCTTTTCGCATTCCACGGTCACGCGAAGACCTGGCTTACTAATTCTCTTGAGATTAGTGATAACGCGCTCGCCGTTCGCGCCATACTTAAGGGTTAAAGTGAGGGTTTTGCTCGCGCCTTCACCTTCGGCAACGAAGGAACTGATGTAACCTTCGGAGAGAAGGATGCGGGCGATTTCTCCCTTGACCTTGCTATAAGGCATGGAGACACTCTCGTAACGAAGCGCATTGGCGTTTCTGATGCGAGTGAGCATATCGGCAATTGGATCTGCAATCATTGTTTATCTCCTTTCCTTATTACCATGAAGCCTTCTTCATGCCTGGGATTTCGCCTTTGTAGGCCATTTCCCTGAGGCAGATACGGCAAAGTCCGAATTTACGGAGGACACCGTGTGGGCGGCCGCAGCGCTGGCAACGGGTGTAGTTGCGGGTGCTGAACTTCTGTGGGCGGCTCGCTCTGACGATTAAACTAGTTTTGGCCATATTCGTTCTCCTTAACGTTTGAATGGCATGCCGAGGAGTTCAAGAAGCTTGAAGGCTTCGGCATCGCTCTGAGCGGTAGTGACAATGACGATGTCCATGCCACGGATCTTCGAGATCTTATCGTAGTCGATCTCAGGGAAGATGAGCTGCTCACGAACACCCAAGGTGTAGTTACCATGACCGTCGAAGGCGTTCTTGGAGACGCCACGGAAGTCACGGACACGTGGGAGGGCGATGGAGACGAGCTTATCGTAGAACTCGTACATTCTCTGGCCGCGAAGGGTAACTTTGGTGCCAATGGCCTGTCCTTCACGGAGCTTGAAGTTCGCGATGGACTTTCTGGCTTTGGTGATGACTGGCTTCTGGCCAGCGATAGCGGTCAATTCAGCGACGCTGTCTTCGAGGGCTTTGCCGTTTGAGGTGGCATCGCCGACGCCGATGTTGATGACGATCTTCTCGAAGCGTGGGGCTTGCATGATGGAGGTGTATCCGAACTCTTTGATGAGAGCTGGAACAACTTCGTTCTTATATTTGGCAAGAACGCGGTTGAGCTCTTTTGCAGGAGCGGCTGGTTTCTTGCTGGCTTTTGGGGCCTCGGCCTTTGGGGCTTCTGCTTTTGGAGCTTCGGCCTTTGGGGCAGCTTTAGGAGCGGAGGCTTTCTTAGCGGTAGTAGTTTTCTTAGCGGTAGCTTTCTTTTCTTCTTCTGCCATTGTTTTGTCCTCCTTCCTTACTTATCGAGGTTGGCTCCGCTCTTGGCGGTGCGAACCTTCTTGCCATTTTCCATAGTCATGTGGACACGGGTGGCTTTCTTTGTCTTTGGGTCAATGAGAGCGACCTTGGAGGCATCGATCGGGACATAGATGTCGAGAATGGAGCCTTCTTGGACGTTCTGGGTTGGCTTCTTGTGTTTCTTGTGGACGTTCACGCCTTCGACGACGACTTTGTTAAGCTTTGGGTAAACCTTTTGAACGGTGCCCTGCTTGCCTTTGTCATCACCGGAGAGAACGATGACTTTATCACCTTTTTTGATGTTCATATCTCTTCTCCTTACAAGACTTCGCTAGCAAGGGAGATGATTTTCATGAATCCCTTTTCACGAAGCTCACGGGCGACCGGTCCGAAGACACGGGTGCCGAGTGGGTTATGATCATCATCGACGATGACCACGGCATTATCATCGAAGCCAATGGAGGAGCCATCTTTGCGGATGACCTGTCTCTTGGTGCGGACGATGACGCCTTTGACGACTTGACCCTTCTTGACCTTTCCATTTGGGGCAGCGTCCTTGACGGCGCAGAGGACGATGTCGCCGATGGAGGAGACCTTCATACGGGCTCCGCCGAGCTGACGGAAGATGCGGACGATGCGGGCACCGCTGTTATCGGCGACCACGAGATTCGATTCATTCTGGACCATTATCCGTTTCCTCCTTATTCAGCTTTCGCTTCTTCGGCTGGGGCAGCGACGATCTCATCGGAACCTTCCTTCTTCTCGAGGGCGGCTTCGATGGCTTCGACTGACTCACCGGCTAAAGCGGCTTTATCAATGGAGACGAGTCTCCATCTCTTAAGACGGGAGAGTGGGCGGCAAGCCATGATGGTGACTTCGTCACCGAGCTTGGCCTCTTCCTTCTCGTCGTGAGCGTAATACTTCTTGGAGTATCCGACTCTCTTCTGGTAAAGGGGATCATTACGCTTGGTGCTGACGGTGACGATGATGGTTTTGGCCATCTTGGTTCCGGTCACAACCCCTTGAAGAGAAGTTCTTCTATTTCTTTCTTCCATGGTACTGGTCTCCTTTCTTATTTGCCTTCATGAAGGTGGAGGGCTCTCTCACGCTTCACGGTTTCGGCTTTGGCGATATCCTTGCGGACATAGTGGATCTCGTCTGGGTGTTCGATCTGTCCCACCGCTCTTTGGCGGGAAAGTTCGAAGAGCTTCTGACGGAGGCTGGCAAGCTTCTCGTCTAACTCTTTTGGAGATAACTCGCGGAATTCTTTGATATCCATGTTTATTCTCCTTTCTTAACGATCTTGCAGTTGATCGGAAGTTTGAAGGAAGCCTGACGAAGGGCCTTCATGGCGACTTCTTCAGAGACACCGCCAATCTCGAACATGACTCTGTTCTTCTTGACGACGGCGACCCATCCTTCTGGTGAACCTTTACCGGAACCCATACGGACTTCGGCTGGCTTCTTGGTGAAGGCGAGGTGTGGGAAGATTCTGATCCAGACCTTGCCAGAACGGTCGGTGTAACGTGATAAGACGATACGGGCGGCTTCGATTTGATGGTCGGTGATGTAGGTTCCTTCCAACGCGGCTAAGCCATATTCACCGAAGGCGACCGTGTTGCCTTTGGTGGCGACACCCTCATAGCTGAGGCCATGTGGGCGGCGGTATTTAGTTCTACTTGGCTGGAGCATTTCTGTTTCCTCCTTCTGCTTTTGGAGCTTTCTTCTCTTCAGCGGCGGCGATTCCAACCTTGTTGGTGCCTCTGCAGCACCAGACCTTCACGCCGATTCTGCCATAGGCGGTAGCGGCGCTGACGGCGGCGAAGTCGATATCCGCACGGAGGGTTTCGAGTGGGACAACGCCCTCTTTGTAACCTTCGCGACGAGCGATTTCAGCTCCTCCAAGACGTCCCTGGCACTGGGTTCTGCAACCGGAAGCGCCAGCTTTTCTCATACGCTGGATGGCTTTCTTCTGGGTGCTACGGAAGGACTGACGGTTCTCGAGCTCAGAAGCGATCCATTTGCCGATGAGGGTAGCATCGACGTCTGGGTTTTTGACCTCAACGACTTCAAGATGTGGGTTGCCACTCTTGACGATCTTCTTAAGACCATCGTTGAGAAGTTTGGTGTTGGCACCATCTTGTCCCATGACGACGCCTGGACGGGCGACGTAGAGGGAGACGGTGACTTTGTATTCGGAATCGGTTTTGACACGCGCGATGTCGATATGGCTAAGAAAGGCTTCCTTGAGTTTTGGCTCTAAGAAGTTTCTGATGGCGATATCTTCACCAAGGAATGTTGCGTAGTCTTTTTTGGAAGCATACCAATTGGCTTCCCAGCCGCGGTTGATACCAATTCTAAGACCGACGGCGTTAACTTTCTGACCCATTGATATTCCTCCTTACCTTTCTTTCACGGTGACTCTCATGAAGCTTGTGCGCTTGATGATTGGGGAGCTTGCGCCCTTACCGCGTGGTTCGAAACGTTTCATTCTGACACCATCGCTGGCCTGGATCTCGGCGACATAGAATTTGTCACCGGCCATGCCGAAGTTGTTGGTGGCATTGGCGGCTGCGCTCTTGATGAGCTTGGCGACTGGGTCGCTTGCAGCTTTGTTGACGTGGAAGAGGAGCTCAAGGGCCTCATTGACGCTCTTGCCACGGACGAGATCCATAACGAGACGGACCTTACGTGGGGTGACGCGGACGTCACGGGCGACGGCGTGGGCCTCAGTGACCTTAGCCTTGACTGGCTCGGCCTTGACCTCAGCCTTCTTCTTGGCTGGTTTCTTCTCTTCAGCCTTTGGAGCGGCTTCTGGAGCAGCTTCTTTCTTTGGGGC
>JAFYAZ010000022.1 GCA_017540455.1 Bacilli bacterium
CTAGAATGTAAATAACAAAAGGAGTCTACATATGGCTAAACCAGCACCAAAAGCAAAGCCAGCTGCGGCTAAAAAACCAGCGAAACCAGCTGCCAAACCAGCTGCGAAACCAGCAAAAGCTGCCAAACCAGCTCCTGCTAAAAAACCAGCCCCAAAGAAAGAAGAGAAGAAAGGACCGACCGCAGGTGCTTCCTACCATCTTTCCAAGAGAGCAAGCGACAATAAGTGGCAGGTCTTCTTGACTGGCTCAGATAAAGTCATCAAGACGTTTGACACCAAAGTCGAAGCCCAGGAGTACACCAAGAAGATGGCCGCCAACACCGGTCGTACTATCTTGACCCACGCTTCCAAAGGCGCTTCCAAAGGCAAGATCCAAAAGAGATAAAAAGAAGGCATCGGTCTCCCGGTGCCTTTTCTCTTATTCGAAGGTTATCTCGTCTGAGATGATCTTTTTCTCGTCTCCGTCGATGATGCCGATCAAGGAACCATCTTCATCGATCCTCAAGACTTTGATTTCTTTCTTCTCACCGTTATAGGTGCAATAGCAATCTTTTCCTTTGAGATAACTGTTATCATTGATGACCTCTAGGTAATCGGACTTCTCTTCTTTTAGAAGAAGTAGTTCTTCTTTGATTATCTTGTAGAGGTCTTTTTTGATATCCCTCAAATCCATCGGGGAGCCAGTCTCTAGTTTGATGGAAGTAGGGGTCCTGAAGAATCCTTCTGGGAATGTCTCCTGATTGACGTTAAGGCCGATGCCTATGATAGCAGCATCTACCTTCTTATGGCTCACGGATTCAAGAAGGATGCCACAGATCTTCTTCTCGCTAACATAGATATCGTTAGGCCACTTGATGGAAACGTTTTTGAGGCCGATTTGCTGAAGATATTTGAAAACCGCTACTCCGGCCACCAAAGACAATTTAGGCGCGTTTTGTAAGAGTTTTTTGTCTTTTACGAGGACAGAGAACATCAAAGACTCATCTTTGTTCGCTTCCCAGGTCCTTCCTAGTCTTCCTTTGCCTTTGCTTTGGTATGAAGCGTCTACAAATGTGAGGTTCTTGTAGATGCGGTAGTTCTCTTTGAGATAGGTGTTCGTGGAATCTACTTCATTGAAGTGGACCCTTCTGCTTGGGAGAAGGACATTCACAAATCTTGAAGCGATTAATGAGGCGATACTTAGTTTAGCGATATCAAACGGTATGTATGGCGCGAGGAACAAGGTGAAGGCCGCTCCAAGGGTGAAGTCGCTTTTTCCCTTCACGAGGGTAAGGATGAGATAGCCATGGACGAAACCAACCGCGTATAACGCGATAAGGGACACGCTGGAGCCGATTAGATTCTTCCATATCTCATTCCTCATCTTCTTGAGAAGAACGTCGCTAAAGAGGTGATTTAGGAGGATTACGAAGAAGAAGCCATACACAAACCCAAATGTAGGGGATGCGGCATAGGCGATTCCTCCTCCGAACCCTGCAAATACAGGGATGCCAATGAGTCCCATCAATATGTAGAGGCCAATGACGATAAGACCATCAACCAAAGAAAGGAAATTGGCAATAAGAAAAACCGTAAGGAGCTGCAAAGTGAATTTGCAATATCCGACATCGATTGAGATGAAGGAAGACACAATGAGAAGCGCCAAAAACAGCGCATCTAGGGTCATAGCCCTTACGGTTTTGTTTTTCATATTGGCCTTAGCCGATCATTGAAAGGAGGATACCAGCGGCGACTGCGCTTCCGATGACGCCAGAGACGTTAGGTCCCATCGCGTGCATGAGAAGGTAGTTGTCTGGGTCTTCCTGCTGACCGATCTTGTGGACGACACGGGCCGCCATAGGAACGGCAGAGACGCCAGCAGCACCGATCATTGGGTTGACCTTGCCCTTCGTTACAAGACACATGATCTTGCCGCCAAGGAGACCGAAGATGGCCGCGATGATGAAGGCTAAGATGCCAAGGACAAAGATCATGATGGTCTTTGGCTGGAGGAAGGTTGTTCCGATGGCGGTGGCGCCAACGGAGAGTCCAAGAAGGATGGTGCAGATATAAAGCAAGGCGTTCGAAGCGGTGTGAACGAGATTCGGAACGACGCCTGTCTCTTTGATGAGGTTACCAAACATCAAGCAGCCGATAAGTGGGGTGCAGCTTGGGACGAGGATGCAGCAGACGAGAGTGACGATGATCGGGAAAAGGATCTTCTCGCTCTTGCTCACTTCACGGAGGGTCTCCATCTTGATGGATCTCTCTTTCTTGGTGGTCACAAGTTTGATGATTGGAGGGAAGATGACTGGGACAAGGGCCATGTAGCTATAAGCGGCAAGGGCGATGCCAGCGGTCAATTCAGGTCTGGCAAGCTTGTTGCTGACGAGAATGGCGGTTGGGCCATCGGCTCCACCGATGATGCCAATACCAGCGGCGTCTCCAACGGTGAAGTTGAAGACTTCTGGCCAAATGCCAGCAAGGGCGATTGCGCCAAGGAAGGCGGCGAAGATGCCGATCTGGGCGGCCGCACCAAGGATCATGGTCTTCTTATTCGCGATAAGTGGACCGAAGTCGGTGGTGGCGCCGATGCCGATGAAGATAAGGCATGGGTAAAGCTCACACTCAACACCCAAATGGAGGTAGCCGAGAAGCCCTCTTTCAACTATCTCTCCTGCTTCGTTCGTGACGATATAGATGGCTGGGAAGATGTTGACGAGGATCATACCGACCGCAATCGGGATGAGGAGGTATGGCTCGTATTTCTTCTTGATGGCGAGGAAAAGGAAAAGCCCACCGATGAAAATCATGATGAGATTCATCCATCCGTCGCCCTGGAAGAAGTTAACGATTCCAGTCGAATTTAAGAATTCGAGGATTAGTTTCCACATAATTACTCTAAGACGATGAGAGCGTCGCCGTTATTGACCATGGCGCCTTTGGAAACGCAGATGGCTTTGACGGTGCCGCTAGCTGGGGACTTGATCTCGTTCTCAAGCTTCATGGCCTCGAGGATAGCAATGGTATCGCCTTTGGCGACTTTGGCGCCGGTAGCGACTTTGATATCAAGGATCTTGCCAGCCATAGGAGCTGGGACTTTGGTTCCGCCAGCGACTGGGGCGGCAGCTGGGGCTGGAGCGGCAGCAGGAGCGGCAGCTGGAGCAGCGATTGAACCAGCGCTTTCTTTGACCTCTTCGAGTTCGACCTCGTAGAGCTTGCCGTTGACTTTGACTTTGTAGATTTTCATAACAAACCTTCCTTAATTGATTTCTTTAACAGAAACGACGCGAACGTCGCTCTTATGGGTGAGGCGGTAATCGATGGTGGCGACAAGGACTGCGGCCATCATGTCATCGTCCTTGATGGTGACTTCTCCGCTTGGGGCAGGAGCAGATGCACTTTCTTTGGCTTTCTTGGCTTTATCAAGCTCTTTCTTGAGGTCGAATAAGCCAGTGATCTTGAAGACAAGGGTGGTGATTCCGATGATGATGAGGAGAATCGCGAATACCATCGCGATGGCGACTACGGAGTAAAGGGCTCCTTGTTCCAACGGGATGGTGTCGCCTTTATTGACAACGGTGTCATATACGATAGGCATGAACATTAGTTGTTACCTCCTAAGACGACATTGAATTCCTCAACCTCATCTTCTTTTGGTCCGTACTTCTTGCCTAAGAATTCGAGGGCGTTCTTCTCAAAGAGAGCGATCGAGAGGACATCTTCATCGCATTTTGCGATGTCTTTGTACTTCTCTTTCAATTCTTCGAACTCAGGGGCGATGAGATCGGCTGGACGGCAGGTGATGACCTCGTCATCGCCGATGATCTTCTTCTGAACCTCTTCGTTGATTGGGGCAGGGGCCTTGCCGTATTTGCCATGGAGATAGTCTTTGATCTCTTTCGGAACGAGTTTGTAGCGTTCGCCGGAGATGACGTTCATGACGGCCTGGGTGCCAACCATCTGGGAAAGAGGGGTGACAAGAGGCGGGTAGCCAAGGTCTTTCCTGACATTTGGGACTTCCTTAAGGACATCTTCGAGCTTGTCGGAAGCGTTTTGCTGCTTGAGCTGGGAGATGAGGTTAGAAAGCATTCCGCCAGGAACCTGGTATTTGAGGATGTTTGGATTGAAGGAAAGGACTTTCGGATTGAGAAGGCCATTCTCAAGGTACTTTGCTCTGATCTTGCTTAACGCAGCGGCTCCTTTGTTAAGGCAGTCGAGGTTGAGCTTTGGATCGTATTTGGTTCCCTTGAGGGCGAAGTTAAGGGATTCGGTGCATGGTTGGGAAGTGCCGCCAGCAAGTGGGCTCAAAGCGGTGTCGACGATGTCGACTCCAGCTTCGATGGCTTTCTGGATGGTCATCTCAGCGATGCCGCCGGTGCAGTGGGTATGAAGCTCGATTGGGAGCTTGGTGTTCTTCTTGAGTTCCTTGATGAGCTGATAGGCATCACCCGGGAGAAGGACGCCGGCCATGTCTTTGATGCAAAGGGAATCGGCTCCGAGGGCCTCAACCTGCTTAGCAAGGTCGACATAGTATTCGATGGTGTGAACAGGAGAAGTGGTGTAGCTCAAAGCGATCTGGCACTCTCCGCCATATTTTTTCGTGGCTTTGACGGCGCATTCGAGGTTTCTGATGTCATTGAGGGCATCGAAAATACGGATGATGTCAATGCCGTTTTCGATTGATTTCTGGACGAATTTCTCAACTACGTCATCGGCGTAGTGGCGGTATCCGAGGATGTTTTGTCCTCTAAAAAGCATCTGAAGCTTGGTCTTCTTGCAAAGAGCCTTCGCTTTGCGGAGTCTCTCCCAAGGGTCTTCGTTGAGGAAGCGGATGCAGGCGTCGAAGGTGGCGCCGCCCCAAACTTCGATGGCGTGGTAACCGGCATCGTCCAACTCCTTAAGGACGGAAAGGACCTCTTCGGTGTTCATCCTGGTCGCGAAAAGCGACTGGTGACCGTCCCTAAGTGATGTTTCGACGATTTTTAAAGCCATGTTGTCTCCTTATTTGGCAGCTTTTTTGGCTTCTTCGACAACCACTTTGACGGCGTCGATGGCATCCTGTGGGAGCTTGTTGAAGTCATCAAGGGTGGAGACGTACTCAAGTCTGTCTTCCATACGGAGGGCAAGCTGCTTGAGGTACTCTGGGTCGTTGAATGGGACTTCGAATCCTTCGAGTGGGTAGTACTCAAGGGAGGAGAATGGGCCAAATGGGACGAACTTAGCTTTCTCAAGGACGATGTCTTCGATTAAGCCAAGGGTGTCGGCTGGTTTGACTTTCTTCTCGAGGAAGGAACCGGTGTTGATGATGTAGCAATCGATGCCGAGCTTCTTGTTCTCGAAGAGGGATTTGAAGGAAGCGTAATCCTTGCCAAGCTCATAGAGTCTGAATGGGTTGGCATAAGGAACGATGACAAGCTGGTTTGGATCTTGTCCTGGGATATACTCAGCGGAGCTACGCTTGGTAGCAAGGGTAGCGCCCATGACGGAAGCAAGGGCTGGGTCCTTGACCTTGACGACTGGAGGAAGGGTTGGATCCTTCATGATCCAGAAGATGGCGTTGGTTGGCTCTTTGAACTCAAACTCACGGTTTGGAGTGGCAAAGATGGACTTAACGGTACGGCCGTTGCCATTGGTGATGTCCTCGGTGACAGGGACGATCTTGCCATCGGCATCGACGGTAGCGCCGACGTTCTGGATGGTAAGGAAGTATTTGGACTGGTCTCTGGTAAGAGGATAGTCAGCGGTCTTATCAAAGTAGGAAGGCTCAAGGGAGATGGAAGAACCATCGGTGTTGTTGATGATGAAGGCATCATCGTGGAGGACGGTGGTATCGAAACGTCCGCCGTGATCACTTAAAGTGATGGTGGACTTACCAGAACCGGAAAGGCCGAAGACGGAGATGACTTTCTGCTTGCCACCTTCGAGGTTGAATCTCTTCTGACCGCCATGGCAGGAGGTGTAGCCATGTCTGTTGGCGACGGTCCAGCCAAGGGTAAGGGTGCCTTTCTTGTGCTCGCCGAAGTAGCGCATGCCAAGGAGAACGGCGCAGTTGTTGTCCTTGTCAAAGAGGGCGAGTCCGTCTGGGTAGTCTTTGGTGTAGCAATCTGGATCGGAGTAGATGAATAAATCGCCTTCTCCTTCGATGAGTTTGCTTTCCTTATATAACTTAGTGAAGTATTCGTTGTCGGCATTCTGGAAGTTGAGCATCCAGGAGTAGAGGGTGTTCTCGTATCCCTCTGGGACGAGAAGGTGGGCTCTGAGCATGAAGTCATGGGCGAGTCCGACATAAGCGATGCCGTGGTACCATTTCTTGGTGTGACCAGCGAAGATGACTTCTCTGACCTGACCGGCATATTTGTCGCGGTTGGTGTCGTCGACAAGTCTCCTCAAACGGGCCTGTCTGCCAGTGATGAAACCGTCATTGAAGAGCAAGACTTTGGCATCTTCTGGGAGGCCGAGTTCCTTGGCCTTAACGACTGGAAGGTCGGTAATGGTGGTACCGGAGGAATTCTTCGCGAGCTCGTAGGCTTCAGCGATGTTCTTGACGGTGTGAACGTTGTTGCGGTAGAAAGCGGCTTCGACAGTTGATCTGAGCCTGGAATAGTATTGGGGCGAGACAGCACCAATTTCTTCACGTTTGAAGTTGTACTTTGTTGACATAAAAATTTGTCCTTCCTGTGTTTCTTAGGGATTATTTTTCACAAAAGTTCCCATGCTATCATAGTACCCCAACAATTCGCCCTTTTACTAGAAAAAAAGTTGTTTTTTATATAAATATAACCACCAACGATTTTCCTTACCGATTTACCGAAAAAGGAAGCGCTCGCAAAAAGAGGCGAAAAAACGGCCAAAATGTGAGGACTTTTAAAATTTTTTCACAATGTTCTTTTCAAGAAAAAGAAGGAAGTCGATAATGTTGGGCATGGAAAAAATTATCGTTCTCGATTTCGGTGGTCAATACAACCAGCTCATCGCCCGTCGCGTGAGGCAGTTCAAGGTGTATTCCGAGATCTTAGCATTCAACCATGACCTCTCTGTTCTTTCTGATCCTGATGTCAAAGGCATCATCTTCACCGGCGGACCAAACTCCGTCTATGCGAAAGGATCCCCAACCATCGATAAGAAGGTCTTCGAGCTTGGCAAACCAATCCTTGGCATCTGCTATGGCGCCCAGCTCATGGCCCATCTTCTTGGAGGCGAGGTCGGAACCGCTGAGAAAGGCGAATATGGACCTGTTGGCCTCCACATCAATAACAAGAGCGATATTTTTGAATCCGTCAAACCTGAATTAAGCGTCTTCATGAGCCACCGTGACCAGGTGAACAAGCTCCCAAAGGGCTTCACGAGGACCGCTTCGACCGATACCTGCCCAAACGCCGCTTTCTCCAATGAAGCGAAGCATTTATATGCCGTCCAGTTCCATCCAGAGGTCACTCACACCGAGCAGGGCCTCAAGATGCTTGAGAACTTTGTCCTCAATGTCTGCGGTGCCAAGCAGGAGTGGGACTCCTCTTACTTCGTCAACAAGAAGATCAAGGAAATCAAAGAGAAGGTTGGCGACCACAAAGTCATCTGCGCCCTTTCTGGCGGCGTTGATTCCGCCGTCACGGCCGCTCTCCTTGAGAAAGCCCTTGGCAACCAGGTCATCTGCTATTTCATCGACCATGGCTTGATGCGCAAAAACGAAGGCGACGAAGTCGAGTCCGTCTTCGGAGACAAGAGCCGCTTCGACCTCCAGTTCAACCGCCTCAACAAAGGCGACCTCTTCCTTGGCCGCTTAGCAGGTGTCACCGAACCAGAGAAAAAACGTAAAATCATTGGCAAAACCTTCATCGATTGCTTCGGTGAGGCTTTGAAAGATGTGGCAAATGGCGCATATCTTGCCCAAGGCACCATCTATCCTGACCGCGTTGAATCCGGTTTAGGCGCCAGCGCCACCATCAAGAGCCACCATAACGTCGGAGGCCTTCCAAAGGATCTTCCGTTCATTGGTCTAGTCGAGCCTCTTGATGAACTTTTCAAAGACGAGGTCCGTGAGGTCGGATACTTCCTCGGCCTTCCAAAGACCTTGGTCGAAAGACAGCCATTCCCAGGCCCAGGCCTTGCTACTCGCATCGTTGGCGAAGTCACTCCTGACAAAGTCAGAATAGTGCAAGAAGCCGACTATATCTTCAGAGAGGAAATCGCCAAGACCGACATCAAGCCTGCTCAGTACTTCGCCGCTCTCTCGAACATGAAGAGCGTTGGCGTCAAAGGCGATGAGCGTTCCTATGATTACTCCGTCGTCCTCCGTGCCGTCGACACCGACGACTTCATGACCGCCAAACCAACTAGACTCCCATATGAGCTTCTCACCCTCGTTGCCGATAGAATCGTCAATGAAGTTAGGGGCGTTAACCGTGTGCTCTTTGATTTCACGACCAAACCACCGGCGACCATCGAACTCGAATAAAGAAAAAAGGACGCAATCACGCGTCCTTTTTATTTTAATAAAAGGTTTATCTGTCTAGGAACTTCTCGTCGTAGCGTTTTCTGGCGGCAGCGATGGTTTCTTTGGCAGCGGCTGAATCGCAATAGCCCTCAACGATGGTCTCTTTGTTGTACTCAAGCTCTTTGTAGTGCTTGAAGAAGTGGGAGATCTCATCGAGAAGGTGCTTTGGAAGATCGGCCAATTCGTTGTAGCAGTTGTAGTCTGGGTCGTTTTCGCAGACAGCGATTATCTTCTCATCGACCTTGCCTCCATCGGTCATCTTTAAGGTACCGATTGGCTTGCATCTCACAAGTGAGAGAGGGACGATTGGCTGCGTGCAAAGGACAAGGACGTCGAGAGGGTCGTGATCAAGACCCCAGGTCCTTGGAATGAAACCGTAGTTCTGTGGATATTGGGTGGCCGTGTAAAGGATGCGGTCAAGGATAAGGGCGCCCGATTCTTTGTCGAGCTCGTATTTGTTTTTGCTGCCAGCAGGGATTTCGACGCAGGCGAGGAAGCTCTCTGGTTTGATTCTGGCGCGTGATATTGCGTGGAGAATGTTCATTGCTTTTACCTCCTTTCCCATTATAGCAATGTAAATTTTCAAAAACACTTTGCCTGCTCCCCCTTCTTAAAGAAAAGCGAGAGAAAAGGACAAAAAGACCAAAAAGCATTTAACAAGACTGCTTTATTAGTTTAAATTACATTAATTGGGACAGGATAACATTCAGTCTTTCTATGAAAGAGAAAAAACGGAATTGGTTATTTTCGATTAACACCAAGATCAGCGCTTTGATTTTGGCCTCGGCCCTTTGCATTGCAACCGGCATCTCGGTTTTCACGTACTTCCATCTTGGCACCACCCTTGATAAGTTTGCCACTGAAGAGATGAATCTTTTCTGCGCCGACAAAGGAACGGAGTATGACGCCATGCTCTCTTCCGTGGAATCAAGCGTCAACTCCCTTTCGAACTTCGTCGCAAGGGAAGCGGGAAGCGCTGACGATCTCAAGAACTCCCAAGCCCATAGAGAATCAGTCCTTTCGAGAATCGAATCCCTCCTTCTTTTCACTTGTGAGGAGATTCCTAATTCCAACGACGTCTATTTCCATTACACGGTCGATATAACAGGGGAAGGCAATCCCGAAGAGGGAATGTTCTATTCAAGAGACGAGAGCGGTTCCTTCAGCGAACTCCAAATCACCCAGATCCAGGAAGCCACCGATGAGGCGGACACCATTTGGTACACGACACCTCTCGAAGAAGGCCACGCCTTATGGATGGAACCCCACTACGACGGTTCAATCAAAGACGTCATGCTTTCGTATGTCACCCCAGTTTACTGCGGTGATGATGTTATCGCTGTCTTAGGCATCGATATCAACTTCCACGATTTCCTTGAGGAAATTGACCAAATCAAATACAAGTCCTCCGGTTACATGTATCTCAAATCCGGCGATGGCAAGATCCATTACCACCCAGAGAGCGCGAATGAAGAGCACCATGGCGATGAAGCCGACCTCATCATCTCAAACGAGGAGCTCATGAATTCGGAGAAGACCGAGAACAAAGTCATCCATTATCGTTATAACGATCTCGATAGGGTCATGGTCTTCGTCACCCTAAGAAACGGCATGAAGC
The DNA here is from genome assembly GCA_017540455.1 of Bacilli bacterium. Taxonomy (GTDB): domain Bacteria; phylum Bacillota_I; class Bacilli_A; order RFN20; family CAG-826; genus UBA4951. Next base: position 10,092 of record JAFYAZ010000022.1, read on the forward strand.
TCATCCTTTGCGACTCATATGACGAGATCTTCGAAGCCAGGGACAGCGCCATCAACACGATGATCCTCATCACGATGGGCTTCGCTCTCCTCTTCGTTGCCGTGAGCGCCATCATCGCCCATAGGATCAATAGCCCATTAAGGCAGTTAGCAAGAGTCGCTAGATCTCTAAGTACGAATGTCAACTCGAAGGTCGAATTCCCGAAGGCAGGCAAAGACGAGGTCGGTGACCTTACACGCGCTCTCGAGCTTGGCTTAAGCGAACTTCAAAGCCAGCACGCTCTCCTAGAGAGCATGGCCTACTATGACCATCTCACCAAGGTCAGGAACAGCGCTTCCTATTCGAAAACCATAGACGCCCTTGACCAAGACATCGAGAGCGGTGCCGCCAACTTTGGCGTCGTCATGCTCGACGTCAACTTCCTCAAAGAGGTTAACGACCACTATGGCCACGCGACCGGTGACATCGTTCTCACCAGATGCGCCGAAGTCATCTCCGAAGCCTTTGCCGATGACGAAGTCTACCGCGTAGGCGGAGACGAATTCGTCGTCATCCTTAGGGGCGACAGAATCAAACAAGCCGAGTCTTGCCTTAGCTTCTTAGATAGGCTCATTGAGCACAATAACGACAAGGCGGACAAAGCCTTCATGAAGATCTCAATCTCCTATGGCACGGCCGTCTACGAGAAGAAAGACTACAACTACGAAGCGGTCTACCGTAGGGCGGACAGGAAGATGTACGACATGAAGCGCAAAATCCACGCAAATCGTAGGAAAAAGTCGAACAAGGACAATTAAAAGGAGGCACAAATCGCCTCCTTTTTTTGAAAATAATTCTGATTTGCCAGGGATTTTTATCCTAACGCCGTATCAAGCGCCATCATGAGGACGAATCCAATCATGAGCGACCAAACGCCTTCATGGCTTCCCTTTTCGGATTGAAGGTCAGGGATCGTCTCTTCGGCGATGACGTAGAGCATGCATCCTGCCGCGAAGGCTAAGGCCCACGGCATAAGAGGCTCAACTAGGAAGGCCAAGAAGAGACCAAGGACGGCAGCGATAGGCTCAACCGCGCCAGACATCGTTCCATAAAGGAACGCTTTTCCGCTGTTTCCGGTCTCACCAGCAAACGGCAAAGCAACAACAGCACCCTCAGGGATGTTTTGGATGCCAATACCGATAGCGAGCATAAGCGCACCCATGAGCATGGGTTCCGCGCTGGCATTGCCTGCCCAGACGGCCGCAAGAGCGACACCATAGGCGATACCGACCGATAAGCCTTCTGGGAAGTTATGGATCGTGACGGCCATGAACATCTTCGTGGTCCTTGAGATATGGGTGTTCCTGATACCTTCTTCCTCGTTACGCTGAACGTGAAGGTGAGGGGTTAGTTTGTCGATGCCCCAAAGGAAGGCGGCACCAAGCAAAACCGAAATCAAAACCACGGCGAAGGAAGGCATATAAGACACTTCGCTCTCTAGGGCAGGGACGATAAGCGAGAAAATGGAGGCCGAAAGCATGATCCCGGCCGCGAAGCCTAGGAAGATGCGGTTGAGCTTAGGGCTGATCGACTTGCCTTTGAAAAAGAGGACGAAGGATGAGCCTAGCGTCGTGCATAGGAAGATGAGTGAGATGCCGATTACGGCGTTTATGATCGGTGACATAAGTTCAGTTCTCTTAGTATGAGTTAGTCATACCTAACTAACTCTAACCGCATTATAACACCAAAGGTGACAAAGGAAAGGGTTAATGCATTGGTGGGGGAGAAAGGGTAAAGAAAACCCCGGGCCATTTCTTGGCTCGGGGTGTTTTGATCAGCTGGAGCACCAGGCGGGAATCGAACCCGTGTGAGCAGCTTGGGAAGCTGCCATTCTACCATTGAATTACTGATGCATGGCGCCTAAATACTATATGAAAATCATCCCCTTTCTTCAAGTCAAATGAGGGCTCGGGAAGTCAATGCGTCTTTGTGTCCAAAGTGAAGGCCCCTTTGTTTTCACAAAAAACTTCCAAAAAAGGCCCTTTAGACACTTTTAAATAATGTAAACGTTTGTTACACTTTATAAGAAATATCCGAAATATTTCATAGAAACTGGAATCTGAAATGTTAAATTCAATAAATTTTGCTGTTATCACATATGACGCCAACTGGGTCATTTCTTTAGTTATCGCCCTCGTTATCACCGCTATCGGTGATTTCTTGATGTTCAAATATGTCAGCCGTCATCCAATCTTCATCGGCTCAGTCCTTTTGCTTGAAGCAGGGGTTGTCGTCGCTTTCTGCGTCCCTAACTTCGATCTCTTAGGAATCATCTGTGCCATCGCTGCCCTCTTGCTTGTCTCTGGCGCCCTCCTCATCAACATGAACAACGTCCGCAACAACATGGTCAACGGCATCTTTAAGAAAGACTTCTTCAAGAGAAAGAAAGTCGAGCCAGAGATGGTTTTCGACCGCGACGACCTCTACAAAGCCATCCACAAAGCCGTCATCGATATGTCGATGATGAAGCGCGGCTGCCTCATCACTTTCATGAAGAAGGACGATCTCCTTGATGAGAGTAAAATCCCATCCGTCGTCAAGCAGCGCGGCGTTGACGTGAACGCTCCAGTCACCCCGGAGCTTCTTGAGACCATCTTCTATGTCGGCACCCCTCTCCACGATGGCGCCGTCATCATCAAAAAAGACAAAATCGCCAGAGCCGCTGTGTTCTTTGTCGCGACCTCTAAGCCTCTTACTGGCAAGTACGGTTCCCGTCATCAGGCTGCCTTAGGCATCTCCGAGAACACCGACGCCGTCACCATCATCGTCTCTGAGGAAACCGGCCGCATCGGCATCGCTTTCCAAGGCGATATCACCCCGGTCACCCCAGACACCTTCATGCGCGTCTTCGAAGAAGATATGGCCTATGTCTCCGTCGAAGAAGACGAATCCAAGTAATCTCTTTTTCAAAAATACAAAGCGAATTTTATCCTTTTGGCGTGCCTAGGCATTCCATTTGTTGATACAATGAACAAGTCTATTTAATAGACACGAATAGAAGAACCATGCCATTTGAAGTCAAACTCACAATCTTCATCGTTGGCGCCATCTTCGCCTTAGGGCTCCTTGGCGTGTGGTTTTTCTATACTCCGCTAAGGAAGAGGAAATTCCGCCGCAACCCTAAAGAGGTCTTCTACAAAGACGTCAGGAAAGTCGCTGATGATGGTGACTACTATCTCGTCAACAATGTGGAGTTCGATATGGGAAACGGCAACACCATCACCATCGATCACCTTTTAGGTGGAGATAAGTTCCTCTACGTCATCATGGACCACTATTTCGAAGGGGCCATCAGCGCGAAAGCGGAGGACTTCTACTGGGTCTATTACGTCAAAGACCATAAGACCACCCTCAAAAAGGAAATCCGTTCCCCAATCATGGAGACGAAGGAAATCGTCCAACGCCTTTCGATGATGAGCGGTCTTCCAATCAACTTCCTCGTCGGCATCGTCCTCATCAACAGCGATTGCTTCGTGAGCCGCTACCAAAACGTCGACGGCGAGGTTCAGCTTGTTAGCGCGAATAGACTAGGCGAGGTCATCACCTCATACGAAAACAAAGAGGTGGAAGCCTTCAACACCGAAGACCTCCATCGTGTCATCCACGAGATCCACGACCTCTCGGAGAAAACCAAAAATGCAAAATCTGAATAAAGACGCCTTAGATATCGATGTTGCCAAAGAAGCCCGCAAAGGCTTTGGCTCCCTCTTAAAAAGAAGCGCCCCGTTCTTAGGGCTTTTCTTCTTGATTCTCGTCCTTGTATGGCTCGTTGACTACGCTTTGTCATATGTCGGAGCAGGGACCATTTTCATCACCGTTTTGATCGTTGGCGCCCTTATCCTCCCATTCTATTTTGCCTCTCTCATTTGCTCATACCTCGAAGCGAATGATAGGCCTGTCGCCGCAAAGGTCTATTTCAAAACCGCGGGAATGTACTTCAGCCCAACCTTCTTTGGGTCGTTTAGGATCCTTAAGGCCGCTTTGATATCGCTCCTCATGTCGATCGTCGCATACATTCTCTTCAGCATCGTCTATCTCAACGTCTCGTCACTATTTGACCCAACCCTTATGGCAGATGTTGAGACTGTATACTCTTACGTTCTAGCAGGGGATGCCGAAGCCGCGAATAACTTCCTTCAGAATTCCGTCCCTCTCATGACATATTCGAGATTCGCCGCATTCGCGACCGATGCCGGATTCATCATCCCGTTCTTATACCTTCTTTCGAGAGCGAGCATCACCGTCTTCATCCGTGACTTCATGCCGACCCCTGATTCAAGAACCATCAACGCCGCCTACAAAGAGGCTCTGAGAGGCGGATCCTATGGATATGACCGCGATTATTTCAAATCGACCTGGTGGGTCTATCTCATCCTCCTTGCCTTCTACGCTGGAGGAACAGTAGCAGGTTATTTCCTTCTTGAAGGACATCCATACATCGGAATCCTCATGAACCTCGTCGGCGTTGGTTTCATGATCGTCCCTCTTGTTATCCTTCTCCCGTATTTCGTCCTCGTCCTCGATAATCTTTTCAAGAAATACAAGACAGGTTTTGCGAAAGCGGTGGTCGATATCGCCAGACGCGTCTTTGAGCAATATAAGTACGCCAATCAGATCAGCGAAGAGGAAGCGGCCAAATACGAAGAAGCCCTCAAACAGGCTGAGGAAAGCATCATGAATGGAACCATCAATAACCCCGATGTTTATGATGCAGAAGAGCCTGACGAAGAAAAAGAAGACAAATAATTCTTTTTAAAATCAAAAAGAAAGCCTCAAAATACCGAGGCTTTTTTTCTTGCCTATTGCATTTAATAAAACGGTTTTGGCATAATTAGTACAGTTGGTACAATTAATGCAGATTCATTTCACAGGTACAAAACCGATCTTTGAGGAGATCGTCGAGCAAATAAAACTCTACATTGATATGGGTATCCTCAAGCCACAGGATAAGCTTCCTTCCGTCCGTGAGCTTGCTCTTTCCCTTACCATCAACCCAAACACTGTTATGCGTGCGTATCTCGCCCTAACGGATATGGGTTATTTAGTGAGCCTTCCTAAAAAAGGCATCTACGTGGCACCGAAAGAGAATAGGAAAAAAGAAGAAGAGGTGGACCTTCTTTCCTCTTATGTAGAGAAGACTTTGACCGAGCTGCTTGCCAGTGGTATCGGCATTTCCCAAATCGAAGACGCATTACAAAAACTCAAAAAAGGAGAAAAGCAATGATTGAGATAACCAATCTGACCAAGTCATACGACGGTCAGGTCGTCATTAAGAATTGCAACGCCAAAATCCAAGATGGCTCCATCAATGGGCTCGTCGGTGAAAACGGCGCTGGCAAATCGACCCTTCTTCGTCTCATCGCCGGTGTCCTTAAAGCGGACTCTGGCAGTATCCTTCTCGATGGGGAAGAGATATTTGAGAACCCAAACGCCAAATCCAAGATTTTCTTCTTGGCCGATGAGCCGTACTTTGGCAAAAACGCCCACATCAAAGATCTGACCATGCTTTATTCGATGTTCTTCGATGGTTTTACGGCCCAGGAATTCAAGAAGAATCTTATCCGCTATCACGTCGACATCGATAAGCCTCTCAATTCCTTCTCAAAAGGTATGAGAAGAAAGGCCTATCTTGCCGCTGCGCTTGCCTCACACGCTGACATCATCCTCATCGATGAGGCTTTCGACGGACTTGATCCATATAGCCGTAACGAATTCAAGAAAGACCTCATTGAACTCATCGACAGGAATCCAAAGACCACAGTCGTCATCGCCTCACATTCACTTCGTGAACTTGGTGATATCTGTGACTCCTACTCCCTTGTCGACAATGGCCAAATCAGCGATGACTTCGTCGAGGCCAAGAACCTCCACAAGGTCCACGTTGCCTTCAATGACGGAGGTCCAGCTGACTTATCCGCCCTTAGGCCTCTTATGGTTAAGCGCGATGGCCACTTCCTCGTCATCGTCACAGATGAGACCGAAGTGAGGATCCGTGCTTTCTTCTCCCAATATAAGCCTCTTATGCTCGACATCGTTCCACTTACTGTCGAAGAGGCCTTCATCTACAACAAAGAGAGGGAAATGTTATGAGCAAGAAGTATTTCAAATATTTGATGAAGAGCTTCTGGCCTATCGCCACGGTCTATATCACCCTCTTCGCCATCTCCCTAATCGCCTTCCCATTCGTCATCGACCTTTTCTGCGTCTTACTATTTAGGATCCGCGCAATCGGCTTCTCAAGTTACATGGTGGCTATGGGTCCATTCTGCATCTTCTTATCTGGCTTGTTGCCGTTATTGATGCATACCCGCTATTACAGCAAAAACAGAAGCGATGTCATCCTTTCGATGCCGATGAATAGAAGTCAAGCTTTCATCACCGAGGGACTCTTCGGGCTAGCTCTTATCACTACTCTTCTTGTGGCTGGCTACGCTATTGGCTGCGGCCTTTGCAACGCCTTAGGAAACGGTTACAGCGCCTTAGGAACTTTCGAAGCCGACCTCCTTGGCCTCCCTCTTCTCTATTTGGCTTGCGTCATCACCTTCTTATCGAGCACTTTCGCGGTGAGTGTTGCCAATAGCGGCTTCCAGGCTGTTGTCATGCTTCTCATCGTGAACGCCCTCCCAGGGTTCTTATATTCCCTCGTCAGCGGCTCATTCACTTCTTTCAGCAATTTGTTTAGCGTGTTTTCTAACGAAGCACCTAATTGGCTCTCCCAGAGTGAGGTTTTTGAAAAAGCCCTCATGTCTGCCATTTCCTATGGTTCTAGCCCAGAATCGTTAGAAATGTTTGGGAGCGCCATGATTGCCTTCCTTTGCCAGTTCCTTTTCTGGGGTGGCATGGTCGTCCTTGCCTTCTTCGAATTCAAGAAAATCAAGAGCGAGAACCTTGGAACCGTCATCCCTCAAAGATTTGGCGTGGTCAACTCCTTGACTTTGATGTCTATGCTTTCCTTCGCTTTGATGACCCAACTCGTTATGGCTGATATCTGCAACGGTTCTTCCATGTACGCTTACGAGTTCATCCTCTTCGCATTCGCTTACTTCTTGATCTCCGTCTTCTATTTCGTCGCCATCTTCATCGTCAGGAGAAAAGCGAAATTCAGGAAAGACGATTGGATCAGGTTTGCGATCGCAATCAGCGCTGGCATCATTGTAGGTGTAGCGATGTTTGGCATAACCCGCGCCATCACCCCAAGCCCAAGCAACTATTACTATTATTAAGAAATCCTTCCGAAGAAGGCCTGCAAAACGGCCTTCTTTTTCTTTAGAAAATAAAAAATCCCGAGCAAATCGGGATTGTTTTGTGAGTGGTGGATCAGTCTTTTTTCAAAGAGGCTTCCTTTTCCTCGCGGTATTTGTCATATACCTTCTTCGTGAATTCCGCTTTCCTCATCTTTGATAATTCGCAAGATTTCGGGCAAGGGGTCACGTATTTTCCCGTGGATAGTTTATTGACGACCGGACAAGGGGCACATATATGGATAGCCGGGCATTTGCCGCAGACATAATCCTCTGGGGCCAACATGTTGGCGTATTCCTCGATGCAGCGTTTCCAGATGTCGCCTAAATCCTCATTGAGGATGTTGTGCTCTTTGAGCCTCATCTTGTTGCATGGGCTGACATACCCAAGGGAGTCGATATAACAAAGCGATGAAGCAACGTTGCATGTGAAGACAGGAACTCGCTTAGAGTCAATGAATGGGTTTGGCTTGTTGCAGTTCAAAGCGTACACTCGTGCCGCTTTTGGGTAGTTTTTGTCTATCTCAAGAATCTCTTCGTTCGTCAAAGCCTCATTGAGGACGCTGTCAGAGCCTTCCAAAGTAGGGAAAATCTCAAAATTGAATTTGAACTTCGCTCCGATCTCATTAGCCCATTTTTCTGCTTCCAAGAAGTCTTGGCGGTTCTTTCTAAGACCGATGAACTTAAGCTCTATGTCGATGTCAGCATCCACGAGCTTTTGAACATTGTTCTTGAACTTAGCAAACATTCCTGGTCTTCTCGTGACGGCGCTATAGGTCTCTTCGCACATTCCATAAACGGAAATTGATACGGTAGCAGGGGGATATTTCTTGAAAACCTCGACGATCTCATCGGTCAGGCATGTGATGTTGGTCAATAGCTCGATGATGAAACCCCTCTTTTTCGCGTGGGTGTAGATTTCGGCAAAATCCCTTCTCGTTAGGATTTCTCCTCCGGTCATGTATAGAATCAAGACACCGGAATCGTGTAGCTTATCGATAATGTGCTTCCATTGCTCTGCGCTCAGCGTGACCTCATTGGGGTAATCTGACATATAACAATGAACGCACGATAAATTGCACTTAGGGGTTAGCTCTAAGCCCGCGACAAAAGGATGCCTTATCTTTTCGTAATACTTGGCTTGCAGCTCTTGGATGGTCTCATAAAGATTGACGCTGACTTCATCAAATGACATATACCCACCCCTTTTCTATTAATGAATCAATGAATGTTTTCATGTCATTCACGATTTGCTCATAAGAAATCTTAGGTTCTTTGAGATTTGTGTAAATGTGTTTGGCTAGATCTTCCTCATCGAACTCCTTCAAATCGTTGGCGTAGTTGATGGTCGTGTAGGCCATCGCGTTAACAGCGCTTACCTTCTTGTTTCGATAAAAATGTCTGTCGTGGATATCGATAACGAAATAGACACCTTTGATGTCCCTGGTTACCAAACCCTCTTTGATCCGATACTTTTTCATATTGCTAACCTTTGAAATACAAATTCAGTTCTTCTTTTCCGTCGGTGGAGATGGAGTAAGAGATGTGTGCCAGATATAAGCCTTTGGCTTTGCCTAATTCTTCATCTAGCGCAGCCTTATCGATTGTGATGCCGACGCGCTCAACCAACTCATTGATTGTTTCGGCGTACTCATTCTCTTTTCCGATGTAATAGAGCTTATAGCCTAGGGTTTCGTTGGAACAATACTCGTTCCAGGCGATCATGTCGTAATTGAAATTTCTCTTTAACAAGAACCTTGTCTTATCTCTGATCTTTATAAGTTCTTTGATTTTCGAATTGTCTAGCAAGCTATCAATTATCTCTAGGTCATGGAGGATGTCCCCGTTTCCTCTATTTTCTAGTGCGCAGCGGAAATAAATTTTCTTTATTCTTTCGTTGTTTTTCCTTAACTCATCCCCGATGAAATAAACGCCTTCACTTGAATAATCCCCTCGGGAGATCTTTTGCGAAAAGTAGATTATCTGTTCCCTTGTGTTTTTTCCAAAGAAGGACAGGAGGTTTTGGATGTGGGGGTTATCTACGCTCATGGGCTTCAGCTTATAACCATAAGCGAACTCGACGTTCTCGCCTTGCTTTGAGGTCATGAAAAGGATCAGGTGGTTGTTATTCAAGTCGGTTAAAACGCTATTGTCATTTATGAAGCGGATATTGTCTTCGTTTAGCTTCTTTGTGTCGTTGAAATATGTCGCGGACGAAACCTTTCCGTTCCTGATCTTCAACTGTATTTCATCTACTATTCTATTTTGCTTTGAAGGGTCTTTTATCATTGCTCGAAACCATAAAAAAATGGCATAACAAAGTTATGCCATAATCTTTTCTTTTTCCTTACCAAGATTCGCTTTCTCTGGTGAAGCAGCAACTTGAATTGCAGCTTGAAGCGGTATCTGCGTCAGACATAACTTCTTGAGCGGCAATGGAAAGTTCGACAAGAGCAGGAGCTTCGTATTCCATAAAACATCCCCCATAGAGTTTTTGCTATTTAAGCATTTCTTTGATTGTAGTATAGCATACGGATACCGTATATCAATCTTTACATTTGTTGAAGGGAAGAGGAAAGCCTAGAAATAGTCACTAATAAAACAAAAACCCCAACAATTTGGGGTTGAATTTGTTCTGGAGCAAGTGGCGGGAATCGAACCCGTGTATTTACCTTGGCAAGGTAATGTTCTACCATTGAACTACACCTGCATCGCCTTTTGTGGCGCGAGTAGTATTATATGAAACTCCCTATCTAAGTGCAAGCGGTTTTCGCTATAGTTTTGTGGTTTTTCATGCGCACGTGTTTTATAATCTTCTCGCTTCTTTAAGGAGTGATTTTTATGGCAACCTATTTAGACCTCGCAAACCTCTTATTCCCAGACGTCACGAAGACCATCGATGACCTTGAGAAAGAATACCCATTACGCAACCTCCCAGAAGGCGCCCAGGTGACCCGTTTCGCCCCATCGCCAACTGGTTTCTTACATACCGGTTCTTTATTCACCGCCTTCATCGCATACACCTATGCGAAGCAAAGCCAAGGCGTCTACATGTTCCGTTTAGAGGACACCGACACCAAGAGAACCATCGCCGGCAGTGCCGATGAGCTCATCGACCAGCTCGCTGAGTTTGGCATCATCGCTGACGAAGGATATTTCCCGGGCAGCGATAAAGGCGCTTATGGCCCATATCAGCAAAGCGTCCGTGCCGACATCTATAAGGTCGTCATCAAACACCTCATCGCCGAAGGAAAGGCCTACCCGGATTTCTGCAGCGCAGAAGACCTCCAGAAGATCAGAGATTTCCAAGAAGCCAATAAGATCCTCCCAGGCTACTATGGCCCATACGCCAGAGACCGTAAGCTCACCGTCGATGAGCAGATTGAGAAGATCAAAGCCGGAACCCCATGGGTCATCCGCTATAAGTCGATGGGGGACCACGATAAGAAGATCAAGTTCAAGGACGCGATCAGAGGCGAGCTCGAACTCGCCGACAATGATGTCGATATCGTCATCATGAAGTCCGATGGCCTCCCAACCTATCACTTCGCCCACGTTGTCGATGACCATTTCATGAGAACGACCGTCGTCACCCGTGGTGAGGAATGGATCCCATCCACCCCAATCCATATCCAGCTCTTCCGCGATTTAGGCTGGAAAGGTCCAAAATACGCTCACTTGCCAGTCATCATGAAACTCGACCATGGCAACAAGAGAAAGCTCTCCAAGAGAAAAGACCCAGAGGCCGCCGTCTCTTACTTCCTTAAGGCCGGCTATCCTCCAAAGGGACTTCTCGTTTACCTTATGTCGATCGCCAACTCCAATTTCGAGGAGTGGACCATCGCCAACAAGTCTCTTGATGTCAGCAAATTCACCTTCGCTTTCAAGAAGATGTCCTTAGACGGCGCCCTCTTCGATGAAGGCAAGCTCAATTACTTCTGCAAGGAAGTCCTTGCCGCCACCCCAAAAGAGGAGCTCCTCAAAGCGGTCAAGGAATGGGCGGAGAAGAATTCCCCAACCCTTCTTAAGAAGATGAATGACGATATGGAGTATTTCTCCAAGATTCTCAACATTGAGAAAGACCGTCCAAACCCAAGAAAAGACTACGCCAAGTATGGCGACATCGAGCCAGCCACTTGGTTCTTCTACGATGACGAGTTCGAGAAGCATCCAGAACTCCCATTCAACGAGAAATACGACAAAGAGTTCTTAAAGGCCTTCATGTCCGAAGTCGCCGATAAGATGCTTTATGGCGCAGGTGAGTCGGAGTGGTGGAACAGCGTCAAAGAAGTCGCTGCCGCTAACGGATTTGCGATCGCCAACAAAGACTACAAAGCTAATCCTGATGCCTATAAAGGAAATATCTCCGACGCAGCTGAGATCATCCGTATCGCCATCACCGGTCAAAAAGACTCTCCAAACCTCCATGAAGTCATTGAGATTCTTGGAAAAGAAAGAGTCATGAAGCGTTTAAAGAACGCTATCTAAAGATAGAGTTTCACAAAATCGCTTCGCCACTATTGAAAAGTTAATCCGTCAATGCTTTAATATGTGGCACGGCCCTGTGGTCAAGCGGCTAAGACGCAACCCTCTCAAGGTTGAATCCCGGGTTCGATTCCCGGCTGGGTCACCAACTTAATTGATTAGGACTGATACGACGTGTCAGTCCTTTTTTAGATAAAATAGAGTAAAATCATATTGATGAATCGCTTTTTTGAAGTCGTGGACAAATACGGTGAAGCCCGTAATGACGAGCCATATTTTGAGGATGGCCTTAAAGAAATAATCCGCTCTCATGACCTGAGCCTTAAAATCTCCAGCAAAAAGCCAACCGATCCTGATTACAAAGGGCTCTTGGACGAGCTTTTCCAAACAAAGATAGATGACTCGGTTTCCATCGTCTCGCCTTTCTATTGCGACAATGGTTGCCGCGTCAAATTAGGAAAAGACATCACGATCAATAAAGGCGCCACTCTTTTATCTGCCGGCATCATTGAAATCGAAGATGGGGTTCTCATTGGCCCAGACGTCAGAATCGCTACCGTCAATCATGACCTCAAAGAAAGACACCATAAGTTCTATTTCAAAAAGGTCACAATCAAAAAGAACGCCTGGATATGCATAGGCGCCATCATCTGCCCAGGCGTGACAATCGGTGAGAATAGCGTCGTCGCAGCGGGTGCAGTGGTAACCAAAGACGTTCCTGATAACGTTGTCATAGGCGGAAATCCCGCTAAAGTCATCAAAGAGATATAACAACTTTTCTCTTATTCCTTTATAATGGCGGTGCATCAGAGGACTGTACGCCGTAGCGTAGGGGAGACATATTGTCGGCCGCCTGTTGGATAAGATGCCGAGTGAGCTCGTTTAACGGGCTTTTTATTTGCCCCCAGGAGGAAAAAATATGTCAGTGAGATTAGAGTTACTAAAACCTCTTGATGAGGAACAGTTCATCAAAGACAATCAGGTCGCTTTCAATTTCGGCGCAGAACAATACTTCAACGAAGAAGAGCTCAAAGAGCAACATGAGGAAGATGGCCAAATCATCTCAAGAGAGACGATAGTCAGCTCCATCCATAAAGAAGGATCGCTCACATACCGCATCATGGATGGCGATAAGAAGGTCGGAGGCATAATCCTTAATCTAAAAGGTGATCATGGGGAGCTTGAGATTTTCTTCGTCATCCCTAGCTCAGAATCGAAAGGAGTGGGGCAATCTGCCTGGAAAGAAGTCGAAAAACTCCATCCTGAAATCAAAGTCTGGGAAACTGTCACTCCGTATTTTGAGAAAAGGAACATCCATTTCTACGTCAACAAACTAGGATTCCATATCGTGGAGTTCTATAACGAGTTCAACAAAGACATCCATATGTCCGAAGAACTTGACGGCATGTTCAGATTCCAGAAGGTAATAAACAAATAGTCAAAAAGAAAACCCTGAAGCGAGTTCAGGGTTTTTAGTTTGAGATTTGGCTAGCTTATTTGCCGATGATCTTCATGGCGGTCATCTTGGCACGATATCCACCATAGGTGTAAAGATCAAGCTTGTTGATACCAGCCTGTAAAGCGAAGGTGGTTGGCATCTTCTGCTCGGAAGTCTCGCCGGACTCTGGGCTCTTGTGCTCAGCTTCGTTAAGGACAGCGACGGTGTCGTTGACTTTGAGGCCCCAACGATAGTCTGGACGGTACCAATTGCCGTCAGCGTCTTTCTCGTAGCCTTTAGCGGTGTCGCCTTCTTCCTTGGCCCAATAGGTAGCGGCCTGGGTGTGCCAGGTAGCGGTGATGTAAAGGGAAGCATTGGCGATGGCTTTTGGAGAGTAGATCTCGTAAACGAGATGTGAACCTAAATCAGTTTCGGATTCGTCTTTGTGGACTGGTCCATTGAAGCGGATGGTGTCGGTGGCCTTGTCGAACTTGGCGGACTCGGATTCGATGATGTCGAGGGCGCTCCAAGCGATCTTGGTCATGCCGCAGCTGTCGAGTTCAGAGCAGGTAGCAGAGGCACTCTTGCTTGGGGTTTCGTATGGTTCAGCGGTGAGGCTGCCAGCACGGGTGGTTTCAGCGCCATACTGGTGGTGGTGCCACTTGGCATAGACGGTGGTGTCAGCGGTGTAGACATCATCTTTGGTGACGGCAGTGCCGGTTCCATCGGCTTTGGTGTTCCAACCAAGGAAAACGCTGTCTTCCTTCACTGGATCGGCTGGTAAAGCAACCTTGCCATCGTTGCCAGTGGTTTTGTTGGTGGCAGTTGGGGCTCCGGTGTAGTTGAGGTCGAAGGTGACTTTGTACTTTGGAGCGGCTGAGGTTGAAGCAGCGGTGCTCTTGCCAGTGCTGGTGCTAGCGGAAGCGGCTGGTGTGGAACCGCCTTCGCTGGTGGTTGGAGTTGGCTCGCTGCAGGAGAAAAGCATGCCTGCGGTGAGGAGACTCACAAGAAGAATTTTCTTTTTCATATAATCTCTTTCCCGGGTTTGGAAATTTGTGCAAACAAAATAAACCCGTTAATTGTTTATGCTTGAATTATAGAAGTGGCTTTTTTCTTTGTAAACAAGGAATGGCCTCCAAGGCAACCCCAAAGAACCTTGAGATGGTTAACCAAACAGTCCTTGATTATCTCGGAAATATCGATTTCTAATAATAGTGAAGCCACCTTTGGGTTAGGCTCCTATTGTCAAAGATGAAAAAAAGATCGCTTTTATCGCTTGCTCTGCTTGGCTGCACTCTTTTTTCCTGCGTCGATCAGGAAGTGATTGAGGAATCTTCTTCATCGGCATCGATCAGCTCCGGTCCACGCGTTTATGAGGCTTTTGGCCCATATACCGCCGAACAGGTTGAGGATATTTGCGTAACATACGCCGAAAGGGTGAATCTAGGCTATAAGCCTGAGTGTTGTTTCATCGAATATGATTTAGGCGTTTATGGCGCCGCTCACGTCAACATCATTAAATACGTGAAGGAGGGCAAATCGGAAGTGAAAATGGAAAAGACCATTTCCCTTTACGGTTACTATATCTGCACCCTCCCGTCTTACTCTTATGACCTAAACGTTTGGATTGAGGGCCAAGGCTCTTTCGATCTTCAAAGGCTTTATGAAACTGACGTCATCGCTGATGACGACATCAAAACGATCATTAAAGAAGCTGACCGCCAAAAGATCCGCAAAGGCGGCACATTCGATACGAAACTAGAGGATTTCTCTTTTAACCTCAATTGGGGCTATCGTTTCTCCAACACATATGACAGCGGCACCTCGCTCATCAAGAGAGAAGGCAAGACAAACAACTACACGGCCTCCTTTAGTTATCCGAACATGGGGGATATCTATCAGAGGGTCAAGGATTTGGATATCTATTCTTATGCAGATGAATTTAGGCCAGGCAGCGAACACTCGGAAGGCACGACCGCTGGCTTAAGGAACACCAATTATCGCTACAAACTAAAGATCGGTGACAAAGCCATCACCTGCTACACCGTAAAGCTAACCCTTGATAAATCCGAGATGATGAGACAAGAGTACAGACCTCATTACCGAAAGTTCTTCGAACTCGTCATTGATATCAAGGATGCGATAGAAAGCTCGGCCGAGTGGAATTCCATGAACATCCCGGAAGACGATCTTCTGGTTGACTACGGATAGTCTTTTATGGGGGTATCAGCCTCCCTTTTAAAGATAAGAAGGATTTGTTAGAGATTTTTGAACGTTTTTTCGCTTTTCGGAAGTCTTATTAGCGAGGAGACAAGAACCATGAAAAAGAGAAAATTCCTTTTAGCCACTTTATTCGCCTGTGCGATTCTTTCGTCTTGCACTTCTTTGAGATCTCGTAAATATGAGGCTTATGGCACTTATCTAACGGCCAATCAGGTCGAAGCTTTCTGTAAGGCTTATAGCAAGAAAAATCCTGATGCTTATTACATTCAGAGTTACTTAGGTCTTTTCCGTGAAAAAACGCACGTCTTATTGGTGAGATTCCATGAAGATGGTATTGGATTCGCTCAGGTTGTCAAAAACTTTTATGTTGCGGACATCTACGTATGTGATGGGTGGGATGGCTCCTATAGCCTAGCCGTTTGGGTTGAAGGCGAAGGGGCATATGGAATCCAGGAAGCTTACGAAAATGGCAAGATTTCCGAGGAAGAAATTAGGTCGGCTGCCAATAAAGCCGAAAAGCTTGGGTTGAGGCGTTATGGCCGTCTTGCCGTCCCTCTTGAGAAATTCGCCTTCTCATTGACCTGGGGCATTGGCTTCGATTCCTCATACGATAGCGATAGTGGTACCCTCGTCAAGACAAATAAGGTGATCAAAAGAAGCCCTGAAGAATACGTGACGACCTTTGAGTACCCAAGTCTTGAATCCCTCTACGAAAAAGCAAAGAGCTTACCTCTTTACTCTTATCCGAGCGATTACGATGCCTATGACGGCGTTTCGATATCAACAAGCCCAGCGACGAATTATAGGCTGACGATCGACGACAAAACAATCGAGGCTAGGAATTGCCCAATCTTCGAGGGTTATCCTGAAGGCTTGTCTTGGGACGCTAAAAAGTTTTTGGAGATCGTCTTCGAAATCAGAGATACCATTCTTAACTCCGAAGAATGGAAAGCATTGCCTGATTACGAAGTGCTTTACGATTAGCGTAGTGGTCCTTCGCTTGGGAGAGGGGGTTGAATTTGCAACCCTCTTTTTCATATCCTTGATATGCTTAAAAACTTTTTGAGCGTTTTCTCATTCTTTTGAAGTCTTATAGGTGGAGGGGGAAAAATGCCGATCTCAAAACGTACGGCGATTGGCTTCATTGCCGGCAACCAAGAAGCCATCGAAAAAGTATACCTTGAGTACAAAAATCTCATGTATTTCGTCATCGCCGCCTACGTCAA
>JAFYAZ010000023.1 GCA_017540455.1 Bacilli bacterium
TAATCTCAGATTTCTCTGGAAGAATTCGATTCGGTTCTCTCCTTCTTCTTCCCCTACCAAATTTGGGTTTCTCGCTTGTGGGGTTTACCAACGTTTCATCTTGTTATCGCTAACAAGCTCGTCTCTGTGGCACTTTATGGATTCCCATCTACGGGAGATGTTCATCCGCCGTCACGTACTCCTACGTGCCTAGGCTTATTTATTGGCCTAGCGCAATCACTACATCCATCACAGGGTGTGCGAGCATGGACTTTCCTCTAGTTTCCCAGTAGTCGCCTGGGTCGGAATGTTTCTTATTTGTTGTTCTTCCTGATCTTGGTCACGTCGTAACCTTGCTGATACAGGAAGGTTTCATAATCGTGGATCTTCTGAATGTACTCAAGATTCTCCGCGGTTATGGTTTCGCCTGGCTTGATGCCCGCGAACTTGTTGTTGAGCGAGGCGTTTTGGATCTCAAGCTCCTTGGCCTTGCTTTCGGCGTCCATAGCTCTCTTGGCGAGAGTGGAGACGTCATTGGTTTTGGAAGAGAGCTCTTTGTTGAGTTTGTCTACCTCATCCTCAAGAGATGCGAGCGCCTTCTCGTAGGCGTCATAATCCTTGATGATCTCATCGAGGAAGGCATCAACCTCATCTGGGTTATAGCCTTTGACATCTTTTTCGAAACGACGGTTGTAGATGTCGTTTATGGTTAGTTTAACGTTCTTTTCCATACCTTCCTTAAATTATATTTAAGCGCGTATCTTAGTTCAATAATGGGGCTCAATAATATTTACAAGAAATACTTCTAAAGTTTTTGAAAAAATTTTTTATTTTTGTAAAATATTTTTGGTTCAAAAACCACCGCAAATACTGGATATTTCTATTTCCGCAACCGATAGTTGCTGAAGTGCAAACCAGACTTGGTAGTACGCAACCGGTTACTTCTTTAATCTAGTGCCTGTCGGAGGACAAAAGAATGAACATCGAAATCGCAAACAGACTAATTGAGCTCAGAAAAAAGAGCGGACTCTCCCAGGAAGAACTCGCGGACAGGTTAGGCCTATCGCGTCAAGCCGTGAGCAAGTGGGAGCGCGCAGAGGCGTCACCTGACACGGATAACCTTATTTGCTTAGCGAGGATCTATGGCGTGTCACTTGATGACCTTCTCAACACAGACGAATCCATTGAGGACATCGCCCGCAACGTCAAGGAAGAAAGAGCTTCCAAGAGCGGCCCTGCCGGAGTTCGTCTCACTGATGATGAAGGACAGGCCGTTCAATTTGATGACGAAGGTGTCACCATCGTCGACAAAGACGGCGAAAGACTCAGCATCGCCGAAGCCAAAGAAAAATATAAAAAGTATGACGGACATAAGAGCAAAGGCTGGCAGATCGCCATCACCGTTACCACCTCAGTCCTTATGCTCCTTGCTGTCATCACCTACTTATTGCTTGGCTTCTACGTCCCTTATTATGGATGGACAACCTGGTGGATCGTCATCCTCTTCCCTATCGTCATCGCTTCCATCCTTGAGGCCATCGAAAAGAGAAACCCGAACAAATTCGCCTTGCCGGTCTTAATTGTTGCCGTCTACATCTTCTTAGGCTTCTACTTCGAGTTATGGCACCCAATGTGGATCCTCTTCCTTCTCATCCCTGTCTACTATGCCGCCATGGCGCCATTCAATAAGAAAGACGAAGATTGCTGCATAGACAAAGATTGCTGCAAGAAAGAGAAGCACAAGAGCTCTGAAGACGAGGAAAGATACGCAAGTCACAAGCGCCGCCCATAAGGGGGGCGCTTTTTTTACCCCCTTCGAGAGCCCTTTTTCGTGTTATCATATGCCCATGAAAATTCTCGACCGCAAACTCAGGAAAAAACGCACACTCGTTTTTGTCGACCTTGAGGGAACGGGATATAGCCACGAGATGATCGAGATTGGCGCCTACTTAACCACCCTCAACGAAGATGGCACCATCAAGAAAGTCCACGCCCCATTCAAGCGTTATGTCTTAGCCCATAACAGAATCGGCCATTTCGTCGAGAACATGACTGGCATCAGTGAGCAGCTTCTCAAAAAAGAAGGCAGGCCATTCGCCGAAGTCCTCCGTGATTTCCGCAAATACGTTGGCAAACATTGGGAAGATGCTCTTTTTGTTACCTTTGGTAACCATGATATGGTCATCTTCCATAGGTCCTTAGAAGAGAATCCTGATGCGAGCGAGATCATCGTCAAATACATCACGAGAAACGATTTCGATTTCAGCGCTTTCCTCGCTCCATACGTCCAAGACCTAAATGGCAACCCTCTTTCCCTTGCCAATTACCTCAAAGTCTTCCAGGTTCCTTTTGAAGGAAAAGCCCATGACGCTTTAGCGGATGCCTATAACCTCATGGATCTCTATAAAGCTGTCCTAGATAGACCTGATATCTTAGCGGAAGAATATGGAAAGACCTTAACCCATTACCACCACGCACCAGTGCCTGTATCCAAAATCATCAAGAAACTCACAAGCGGCGAAACCGTTAATCCAGAAGAATGGGACCTTGCTGTCGCGGAGACTTTCAAATGACAATCAAATACCCTGCCGGAGTCAAAACCCCTACCGCTCCTTTGAAGGCTAAGAAGCCAGTCAAAGCCAAGAAACATATTTTAAGTGCGGCAAACCGCGGCATGGTTCTTGAGAATGAGCTCAACGATTCCTGCTTATACTATAGAGAAAAAGGGATGGCTCTTATTTATAAGAGACCAACCCCAATCAATATCGTCAAAGTCGATTATTCACATGGGGCCACGATCACCCAAGCGTATTTCGAGACGCAGTCCACGACCGACTACAACGGAGTCTATAAAGGAAAGTATTTAGACTTTGAGGCCAAGAGCACGAAGTCAAAGACTTCTCTTCCTTTGAATAACATCGCCCCACAGCAAGTCGACCATCTTGAAGAGGTTATCCGCCAAGGCGGAATCGCTTTCTTCATCATCTCCATCGACTTACTCCATGAAGTCTATTTGATCGACGCGAAATACATCTGCGAGTTCTATAGAAGCAAACCTCGCGCATCTATTCCTGTATCTGAGATCAAAGAGAAAGGCCACCTCATCAAAGAGGGATATCATCCACGTTTGGATTTCTTGCCTTTGGTGGATGAGTTGTACTTGCAATAAGAGGCCAAAGGACAACCTTCGCAAGCTGGTCTTTGGGCGGAGCATTTGGTTCTCCCAAAGTTAATGAAAGAATGATGTACAAAAGAGTGTTCCTCATAAGGGAACGCTTTTTCTAATTTGCGCTCAATCGCGCTAAATTCGTCATTTTCCTCTGCAAAACCCAAACGAATTGCGATTCTTCTCACGTGAGTGTCGACTGGAATGACTTGCTCTCCCCTTCTTTCGAGAAGGAAAACTCCAGCGGTTTTGATACCGACTCCTGGAAGTGATGTGAGGGTCTTTTTGTCGCTTGGGATGACGCTGTTATACTCGCTAGCCATAACCTTGCCGAGAGCGTTTATGCTCTTAGCCTTGTTGTGGTATAGGCCTAAGGTCTTAATGTCGTTTTCGATCTCTTCGATTGAGGCTTTTCCTAGGGATTCGAAGTCTGGGAAGTGTTTGAAAAGAGCTGGGGTGACTTTGTTGACGCTCTTATCGGTGGTTTGTGCGCTCAAAATAATTGAAACCAAGCATTCGTAGTCGTTAGAAAAATCTAGTGCTGTCTTGGCGTCGTCATAATTATCGTGGAGGTAGCTAAGAATAGCGGCTACCTTTTCGTTTTTCATTATTTGCTGCCCCAAAGGTCTTTGGCGATCGCGATGGTCGCTTCGATATCTTTGTCCCAGGTGTCGCTTACAGCGCTGCTTCCTTCCTTAAGGATGTCC
Organism: Bacilli bacterium; assembly: GCA_017540455.1. Taxonomy (GTDB): domain Bacteria; phylum Bacillota_I; class Bacilli_A; order RFN20; family CAG-826; genus UBA4951. Next base: position 3,853 of record JAFYAZ010000023.1, read on the forward strand.
TGGGCTTTTCTTGCGCTCTTAAGGGTTTTCTCAATGGCTCTAATCGACTTCTTGCCGGATTTGAGAGTATCAAGAAGAGCGTTCTTGATTTCATCAAGGGTGTATCTGGCGTCAAGCCATTCGTTGATGGTGCTTTGCTCTAATGGGGAGAGGCTGCGGTTAAGATGTCCTTCAAAGAAGGAATGGATCTCTGAGAGGGCCTTTTCCCTTGTCTTATCGGTGAGTTTGCTCGCCTCACGGTCCATGGTCTCTTTGAAGAGGGAGTACACCTTGTCTTTGAGGTTGCTCAAAGAGACGGTGAGCTTGCCTTCGACCGTGTCGTAAGTGAGATAGTTCTTTTTGACGAGTTCAGTGAGGTCTTTATCGATGTCGGCAGGTTTGAGATTCATCTTGAGGGCGAGCATGTCGCTGTTGATGAAGGTGTTCCCCTGCTCAATAAGGTGATCGATCATGAGGATGACGGAAAGTTCTTCTTCGCTGAGGCCAAGTCTCTTGTAGCAATCCAAAAGAACGTAATGGAAGCTGACTGCATTCAAATACGGATTCTTCATAACGTTCCTTTCCAACCTTTCCTTTCCTCTTCTTTTAGTTTCTCTGGGTTCAATTTCTCAAGCAAATCACGCTTAGATTTGATTGCTTGCAGGGTTTTTTCTTCGATTTCGAAGCCAAGCGATTTCGCAAACCTTTCGGCTCTTGCGATTCGTAATGGGTCTTCCTCAATTCGCTTGATCGGGTCTCCGATGAAGCGGATTAGTTTCTTCTTGAGGTCCTCTTGGCCACTTGAGAAATCGATGACCTTATATTCTTCATCGAGATACATCGCGTTGATCGTGAAATCCCTTCTTACGTAATCGAGTTTAGGGTCTTTCACGAATGTGACCTTAGAAGGATGTCGGGAATCATTATATTCCCCTTCTTGCCTCAAAGTCGTGATATCGATGTGCTTTCCCTTATAGGGATAACGGACTGCCCCGAACTTCTTAAAGGTGAAATCTGCCTCAGGGATGAACTTCATCTCTTCTTCTGGAGTGGCGTCTGTGACGAAGTCGAGGTCAGTTATCTCTTTCCCCAAAAGAAAATCCCTGACGGTGCCACCTACGACATAGAGGTGAAAGCCGTTTTTGCTGAAAACATCTTTTAAGAAATCGAAGGCTTCAATTCTCATAAGGGAATTTTATCCTATAACACCCTAAGTGTTAAAGGCAATAAAAAAGGCGACCCGGAGGCCGCCTTTGATGTCATTAGAAATTCTTAGTTGAGTTTCTCTTTGAAGGCTTTGGAGACCTTGAAAGCGACGGTGTTGGAAGCTGGGATCTTGATCTTCTTCTGGTTGGATGGGTTGGTTCCCTCGCGGGCAGCGCGGGCTTTCTTTGAGAAGATACCGAAGCCAGAAAGTTTGACTTCTTCACCTTTAACAACAGCGGCTTCGATGACTTCGAGAACGGCATCAACGGCAGCTTCTGCGTCTCTCTTCGAGAGTTCGGCCTTTTCGGCAACAGCTTCGACTAATTCAGCTTTATTCATTGGGACATTCCTCCTTTGCTAAATGGTCATAAAAAAAGTAACACCTTTTTAAACTTTTGACAAGAATAAAAAGTCATAATTTATTCGATACCATCGGCCTTTTTGACAAATTAGTAGATATTTGGTGAAAGGGCTTTCATTCTTTACAATGGGTAAAATGTAGCGTTCATCGAGCTTTTTCGCCTAAAAAACGACTAAAAGTGGCATCGTTGCTATATTTACTATTTTCCAAGAAGAAAGTTAGAAAAAGTTACTTTTTAGCTCTGTAAATGATGTTCACAGGGGTTCCGTCGAAGTCGTAAGCGGCCCTGATTTGGTTCTCAAGATACCTTGTATAAGAGAAATGCGCCGACTTTGGAGCGTTGCAGAACATGATGAAAGTCGGTGGGCAAACCGCACTCTGATTGGCGAAAGAGATCTTCAATCTGGCGTGGTTGAATTCAGGGGCTGGATTGAGGTCTTGGGCGTCTCTGATGATGTCATTTAAGACGTTTGTTGGGATGCGGCGGTTATAAGCCTCATGGACCTCAAGGATCGTAGGAAGGATATCCTGGCATCCAAGTCCTGATTTGGCTGAGGTGAATAAGATTGGAGCGTATTCCAAGAACTTGAACTGCTTCCTGATCTCTTTGGTGAAACCTTCCTTGGTGAGCCCCTTCTTCTTTCCTTCGTCCCACTTATTGACCACGACGATGATGGCCTTGTGGTTATCGCAAGCATATCCGACGACATGCTTATCCTGTTCGATGATGCCTTCCTCAGCGTTAATGAGAAGGAGAACGATCTCACTTCTCTCAATCGAGGCCAAGGCTCTTAAAGCGGCATATTTATCAATCGCTTCGAAGATCTTTCCGCGTTTGACTAAACCGGCTGTATCAATGACAACATAGTTCTTCCCATCTCTGGTGAATGGGGTATCGATTGAATCGCGGGTGGTTCCGGCGATATTGGAGACAAGGGTTCTTTCGCTAGCAAGGAGTCTGTTGGATAAAGAAGACTTGCCGACATTTGGACGGCCGATCAAACAGAAAGTGATCGCGTCGCCATAATCTGGGACTTCTTTCTCTGGGAGTTTCTTCACGACTTCGTCGAGAAGGTCGCCAATGCCAATACCATGCGCGCCAGAAACGGCAATCGGATCGCCTAGGCCAAGGGAATAGAATTCCCCGGTGTTGCCGTATTCCATGATGTTGTCGATCTTGTTGACGACAAGGACGACTGGCTTTCCGCTCATCCTGAGCATTTTGGCAATATATCTATCGTCGCTTGTGAGGCCTTTGTTTCCATCGACGATGAAAGCGATGATGTCCGCTTCCTGGATGGCTACCTCAGCTTGGGCTTTGATAAGGTCTTGGAAAGGCACGTTAAAAGATGTGAGTCCGCCAGTATCGATGACGGTGAACTCTTTGGTTAACCAAACGCCTTTGCCGTAAATCCTATCTCTCGTGACGCCTGGGGTTGGCTCAACGATGGATTTGCGTTCTCCGACGATACGGTTGAAGATGGTGCTCTTTCCTGCGGATGGAGCGCCTACTAACGCTAAAACGCCTAATGACATGGAATTTCTATACCTGTTTTCTCTTTGATGACGGCCAAGACGGCGTCGACAGACTCTTCGATTGTCATATCTGAGGTGTCGATCTCGACAGCATCCTCAGCTTTTCTAAGTGGAGCGAAGTCGCGATGAGAGTCAATGTAATCGCGCTTCTTCACCGATTCGGTGATCTCTTCGAGAGTGGAAGGAATTCCCTTCTCGAGGTTCTCAATA
>JAFYAZ010000024.1 GCA_017540455.1 Bacilli bacterium
AACCGAAAAGATGTACCTAAAGTTATATCTCGATGAGAGACAGATGCAGACCCGTATCTACATCGATTGCTCCACTTCCATGTCCTACAATGGAAAAGACGAGATGGCCGTCAGGTTGGCCGTTGCTTTGGCCTATCTCTCCATCAAAGAGATGGACCGCGTTTCGATCTATGCCATCAGAGGCAAGATCGTTGAACCTATTTTAGAAAAGATTGTCGGAAAAGACGCCTTCACCCAGACGATTGGGCGCATCAACAAACTTAAGTTTGGCGGTGACGCTTACATCTCGGAGGCTCTTACCCGTTCAACAGTTGGATTCGGTGATGGCAGGTCCATCATCATCAGCGACTTTTTAACAGACAACAATTTCTTCGACAGCATCGATTATCTTCGTGGAAAGAAGAGGGACGTACTTTGCTTACAGGTCCTCTCCCCACAGGAAATCAAGCCTGAGATCCGCGGAAAGACGATCATCCGCGACTCCGAAGACTCCATGAGATTCTACAAAGACAATATCGGCCGTGAGATCCTTAACGCCTACAAGAAGGCAGTTGAGTACATCACCAGCCGCATTGACAACTTCTGCACCTCTCGTGAAGCAGACTATCAGCTGGTCACCACTGACCAGTCCGTTAAGGAAGTTCTCCTTAAGACATTAGCAGACAAGGGGGTAATCAAATAACATATGAGTTTCTTATTCCCTTTTGCCTTATTTGGCTTATTGGCGATTCCTGCCTTAATCATCATCTACATCTTGCGCAACAAATATAAAGAGGAGACCGCGCCTTCCACCTATATCTGGGAGATGGCCGCCAAACTCCTCAAGCGCAAAAACCCACTTTCCCGTTTCGAGCATCTCCTTGCCCTTATCGTTCAGTGTCTTGCCATCGCGGTCTTCTCGGTCGCCTTGGCTCACCCTGTCTTCACTCTTGAGGGACAAGCCGATGACATCGTCTTCATCCTCGATGCCTCTTCTTCCATGGGCATGGTTCATGAAGGACAAACCCGTTACGAGAAGGGTATCGAACTTATCCAAGAGAAGGTCGACAATGCGGTCAATGGCTGCACCTTCACCCTCATCTTAGCTGAGAAAGAACCACGCTTGGTTTGCCAAAAGGTCGACGACGTCTCTACTTTCACGATGTACCTCGAGAACCTTAAGGCCCCTACCAAAAACGAAACCTCCTTGGTCGATTCCGTAGCCCTTGCCCAAAACCTCTTCAATGAGGGCAAAGCAAACCTCTGCTACCTTGCGACCGACCAGGATTGCTCTGGTGAAATCCTTAGCAACATCGAGTGGCTTGATTGTTCCGACAACGAGGAAAACTACTCCATCCTCGGACTTGACTATAAGGTTGAAGGAACTGGGTTAAAATTCTTTATCACCTTGAATTCCTATGCAAGCGACAAGGATCTCGAGGTCAAGTTCTACCTTAACAACCAAGAGCTAGGTTCCAAGACCTGCCAGTGCGTAAAAGGCGTCACCCAGACCTTCGAGTGCAAAGGATTCACCACCCAGGGTCAGGCGGTTCAGAGCGTGAAAGCCGTTATCAATGCGACCGATGGTCTCATGGATGACAATAGCTTCACCATCTATCCAAATACCCAGCAAATCAACACCAAAGCCCTCATCGTCAGCTCTGCTCCAACCTATTTGGAAGCCATCTTCAAGGCCATGAACGTTGAATACGCTGTCGTCTCCCCAACAAAGTACAAACTCGTTGGAGGTTATGACATCTATGTCTATGACAGCTTCAAGCCAACCGCTCTCCCGGAGATCGGCGCTTCTATGTTCTTCGGTCTTAAGAACTCCGTCGAAGGCGCAGGCTTCCTCGCTTCCGCCGAAGTCATCCCGGATGAGTCAACCACTCTTGCCTGGACCAACAACGAGGATTCAAGCCTTTACAGAACTCTTACCCGCGGTATCGGCATGAACCGTGACATCCTTCTCAAGCAATACGTCAACTATTCGCTTGTGAACAACTTCACGACCATCTTGACCGCCAATAAGAAACCAGCCGTCTTCGTTGGCAGAACCGACGTTCAGACCCGTGAAGTCGTCTTCAACTTCGACCTTCACAACTCCAACCTCCCGCTCCTCTACGATTTCGTTCCTCTTATGAGAAACCTCGTCGACTATTGCAAGCCAAGGACCCTTCTCGACTTCGATTATGAAGTCGGTGATAAGGCCACCCTCAACATTGCCGATGAGATCACCAAGATCACTATCCATAGACCGGATATGAAACCTGACGAAGCCGAGCCAATCGCCTTCGAAAAGGGTCAGGAGCAATACCAATACGAAACCCGCACCGTTGGTGAACACCTTATCACTGTCACCTATCAGGACGGTTCCACCAAGGAGATCAACTTCTTCGTGCATATGAACAAACCTGAGACTGTCGCGCAACCAGCAGCCCAGGCCAACTTTGCACTCGCGATCACCGAAAACACCGTTAAAGGCGATGGCCTCTTAGACAACATCTTGCCTATCATCATCGCCGCCGCAGCCTTCTTCGCTGCAGATTGGATCTTGTACACTCATGAACAGTATTGAAGTCAGAAATCCATATCTAGCGTTTATCGCTATTCCTTTGGTTGCGATCGTCGTCCTTTTCTTCTTCCACATCCCAAAACAGAAGAGACTCTGGACCAAACACATCATCTCGCTCGTCCTTCACTTCTTCATCGCGGCGACTTTGACCCTCACCTTCATCGACATCAACTACCTCTATACCGCTAAAAGCACAGAGTTAGTCGTTCTTGCCGACTGCAGTGACTCCGAAATCGAATCGAAAGATAAGATCGACGACATCGTCAAAACGATTTACAACGAGCTTAATCCTACGACAAAAGCCTGCGTCGTCGCCTACGCTGAATCCCCAGAGAAGGTCGTCGATTATGGTAATTCCTATGACGGAGCCATCAAAAAGGTCTTCGAATCCGACACCTTCAAGAGAAACTCGACCAACATCGAAAAGGCTCTTAGGTTCGCGAATACCTTATATAGCGAAGACACCATGCGTCGTCTCATCATCGTCTCTGACGGCATTGAGACCGATGGCACCGCTACATTAGCCCTCGAGGATCTCCTCCACAACAAGGTCTCCATCGAGTGCGTCTACACCAAAAACCCAGAGAGAGCCAAGAACGAAATCGCCATCACCGATGTCGAATTCGTCGACACCGTCTTCCTTAACAGGACCCAAACCCTCAAGGCTGAGATCCGTTCCTTCAAAGAAGAGAACGCCATCGTCAACCTTTGGAAAGATGGCCAGGTCATCGACCAGCAAGAGCTCCCAATCAACCGCGGACTCAACGAAGTCGAATTCGTTCTCCCAACCGACACCGTCGGCACCTTCGATTACAAGGTGAGCGTGGAACCAACCGCTTCCAAGACCGCCCTTGATGACGTCTATGCTGAAAACAACGTCCGTAGCTTCACTCAGAAAGTTACCGACCAGTTCAAGGTTCTTCTTTTGACCGGCGGTCAGAATGAGAACATCAGGAACGTCTTCATCAACGAACTCGGCTGTTTCACCGAAAACACCGACGTCACCGAGATGTGGTACAAGAACAACTCTTTAAAGACCGATCTTGATTACCTCCTCTCCTTTGATGAGTACATTCTCTACAACGTCAAAATCAAAGACATCCCTCACTACGACCAATTCGTCGCCAACATCTTCACCTGCGTTACCTCTTACGGCAAGACTCTCCAGAACTATGGCGAGCTTAACCTCAGCAGCGAAGATACCGATCCATTAGCCCTCTACTCGGATATGCTCCCAGTTCAGGTCGAAGGTTCTAGCGAGAAGGCCGTCGTCCTCAACATCGACGTCTCCGGCTCAATGGCCGGCACATCTATCGAACAGGCCAGAGCGGGTGCCAGATCCTGTGTCGAAGCCTTAACCGAAAAAGACTTCATCGGCGTTGTCTCCTTCTCCGATTCCGCTAAAGTCGTCGCTCCTCTCTCCCAAGCGAAGAGAAACGCTGACTCCATCAAAGCGGCCATCGACAGAATGGAACCAGAGGGCGGCACCGAAATGAACACCGGCCTCAAAAAGAGCGCTGAACTCCTTGCCAACAGCAGCTTCGAGTACAAATACGTCATCACCCTTTCAGATGGTATGCCATTTGAAGATGAGAGCGAGTTAGTCGAGCAAGTCGAAAAGATGACCGAGCTTGGCATCTCCTGCTCCTTCATCAACATCGACAACCCAAGTGGCGAGAGCCTCTTAAGAAACCTCGCTGAGCACGGCTTTGGCGCATACTACTTCTGCGACGATACCACCCAGCTCGTCGATACTATGATCGACGCTGTCAACGCCCACTCACTCAGTGGCCTTATCAGCGACAAAGATCTCGCCATCGGCGTCGGTGAGAAAGAGAACCCAATCTTAGATGGCGTCAACACCAATAACCTTGGCGACATCAGAGGTTCTTACATCTCTTACCGTAAACCAGACGCGAAGACCGTCCTCACTGTCCCTTATCAAAAAGAAGGCGATAGCCAGACCGGAAGCGCCAACATGACTCTTCCGCTTTTCGCCTACTGGCGCTTTGGAAGAGGCACCGTCTCTTCATTCACCTCCGACTTCAGCTCCTGGACCTATCGCTTCAGGAATAGCGCTGATGGAAGGAAGTTCTTCCAGAATGCCTGGAACGCCATGCTCCCAGAATTCGCATCCCATGATCAGATGCAGTTCACCTATGAGACCAAGGGCGTTACTTCCGACATCCACGTCTATGCGGCTGATCCTGACACGCAAGCCGAGGTCAAGGCCACTCTTACCGGTCCAAAAGGCGAGAAGATTGAGGCTCAGCTCTTCTATGATGGATACCAGTACTCCGCCAACGTCCCAACCGAGGCGCTCGGCACTTATTCCGTCCACATCCTTTATAAGCATCATTACGTCAACACCGTTGGCGATACTATGCTCCTCACATTAGGAGAAGGCGACTTCAACCTCTTCTTCGACTATTCGAGCGAATACAACGTCTTCGACGCTTCTGAAGGCGAACTTCTCTATGAGCTTGCTAGAAGCTCTGGCAAAGAGGTCACCATCAATGACATCAACTACGCTCAGATGAACGAAGAGCTTCAGTACCAGTCCTACCGTTCAACCAGCCTTTGGTTCCTCATCGCCACTCTTGTCCTCTTCCTTGCCGACGTCTTTGTCAGAAAAGGCGAAGCCAAAAAGAAGAAGAAACCAGAGTACGTTGTCGGTACCAATCTTGGTTAATCGCTAAAAACACAATTAAGGCCACTTCGCGTGGCCTTTTTTGTTTACCCATATAAAATCACGTTTTTGCTGACGATTTTAAAATTTGAGGGGGTTTTGCCGCTGATTTTTAAAAACCGGGCGAAAAGAAAAGGCCCACATTTCGTGAGCCTAGTTTTTTATTTCGCAAAACTAATTCCTTGGGACGCTGAGAGATACATCCAAATAGCAGACGACATCATCGGCGCTGGTGCTGCTGAAGCTGCCATCAGCCGCGTCCCCATAGAGCTTAGCGGTGATCGTGTAACCATCGGAGAAGGTCTTGGTGAATGTGTAGGTATTGGAGCCGTAGTGTCCATAAGTCGAGACTTTTCCATTGGTCTCGGACCAGTGATTACCTGAGGTGAATGCCTTGGTTCTGGCTATAAGGACAACGTTTTTCTCGTAGGAAAGCCAATCGCCGCCTTTAATGGTGGCTTTGCGGGTGCTGACCTTCGCGGCAGTGTCGTTGTATGTGGCCAAATATAAGTATGGGAGCATATGTGGTTTGACGACGCCGATTTCGTTGAGTACGCTGAGGGTTGAAGCCGACCAGCTTGTTCCTTTGGCAGGTTCGTTCCACATCTCGCGGTAATAGATCTCGATATATGGGGTGCATTCGCCACGTGCGTCGACTTTAGCGGACATGGTAAGGCTGATTCCGGTCTCATTTTGAACGGCATCGAGCCTCATATCCCTTGGTTTTGCGGCATTGTTATAGGAAACGACCCAGCCAGCAAGACCGAATTGGGTCTTGGCTCTATAGACAAGGTGCTCATCATACGCGCAGGTGCTTCTCATAAGAATATGGGCATCACTTGTCTCTGTCTTATCAATATGGACGATGGTGATTTCGCCAGTCATATCGAAGAATGGAAGGCCATTGCCTCCTAAGCTTCTCCTGATTTGTTCATCGACGGCTGGATCCCAACCTTGGGTGTAATCGATTGAGCTCTTGCTGGAAGATTCTCCGGAGGTATAAGAGGCGTCAGAATTTCCGCTATTATCGACGATAGAAGTGTTTGATTCGTCTCCTGAGGCTCCACTCTCGGTGGATTCGCCAGGATTGTCAGTGCATCCAGCTAAAAGAAGGCTGGTTGCCAATAATAATAATGCTTTCTTAGTTACGCGTGCGCTCATATACAAACCTCCAATCCCCTAGGGGATTAGCCCTATATTACTCAAAAAAGCAAAAAAGGAAATGATTATTTTCTCTTTTAAAAATAAATAGCAAAAAATGCAATTAATTGTTGAAATACGGAAAGTCGTTTCTATAATGCCCTCAAAAGACCACGAAAGGAGGGTCACAAAAATGAAAAAATCTACAGGCAGCATCTTGCTTCTCAGTGCTTTTGCGGCATTGGTCTTAGCGGGATGCGACAACGGACCAAAAGATTCGTCAACCTCGACTGGCTCATCTGACACAGCAGTCACAACTAGCGCTGACGGAACTTCTACCCCTGCAGGTAACAGTGATTCTGCGACCAGCAACGGCACTTCTGCCGCTGGCACATCAACCACTACTTCGTCTGCATCATCTTCTGCTGCGGCTTCATCAACCAAAACTTCATCTTCATCTGCCGCCGCGAGCAGCTCAACCCAACCAGTTGAGACCGATTGGAGCAACAAGAGCTTCATCGGTGAATATTTTGGCGGAATGAGCAACCTTATCATCAATGCTGATAAGACTACTAGCTGGGAAACCTCAACCGATAAGATCCCTGCTACTTATACCGACATGGGCGGTGGCATCTATATGATCAAATCCGCCGCTGGCGTCGCTGATGAGGACTATGTCGAAATCATCACCGATGGCACCATGGCTTATGTCATGCACAACAAAGAAGCCTATGACTATTTCGTCATGGACAAAAATGCAGTAGGCGGCTCCGCCATTGCCTTCTGTGAGACCACCGATGAGACACAATTCTTCGGCGGTATCGAAGTTACTGCCTCACATTGGAAATACTTCGCCTGCATCAATGGCACCTACACATTCGGTGCTTCCATCACCATGCAAGCTGGTACGAACATCAATGCCGGTGGTGCTATTTTTGATTACGGCACTGGATCTAGCAAGACTTCTTGGAAAGTCACTACCCCAGCTCCAACAGCCACTACGTTTGCAAAGATCGAACAAACCAACTTCACCGCTACCACCTACTCTGGTGACCATGGCGACCTCATTATTGGTACCGACGATCAGGGCTTAGTCTTTGCTAAGCTTAACGGCGTCGTTATTGATGGCGCTCAATTATCCGCAGATGGAACCGTTCTCTCTGTTCCAAACGGAAGCGCCGCAACCTCTTATGACAGGACTGACCCAGCCGGCCCAATGAAGGTTGTCCCAACCACCACTTACACTCTTGCCAAAATCGCTTTGACCTATACTCAAGGCGAGGGCACCATGAAGACCCCTGTCTTCCCAACCATTACCGCTGACAACGGAACCTATACCGCTGATACCGATAATTCTGGAAACGTTTGGGTCGTTTACACTGCCACTGAAAGCGGCACCCTCGACGTTCTTGAAACCGCTGGCCAAGTCTCCGACTCTTATCTCTCGATCTACGATTCAACTGCGCCAGCTTATACAACTGCTTACGGAAGCAGTAATGCTATAGGCGAAGACGATAACGGTTCCAACACCGGTGTTCATGTCGCCGTTACCGTTATCGCTGGCCACTCCTACGTAATCAAACTTGGCGCATACGGTTCAAGAAGCACTGATTACACCGGAACCTCTGCATCCTACGCGGGTAAAGAAGAAGAGTTCGATTGGACCTTCACACCTTTCGCCCACAATGTTTACACCGGTGACGACGGTGAACTCGACATCATGATGGATCAAACCGAGATCAAGTCAATCACCCTCGCTGGTACTCCAGTCAACAGTTATGAGAAGATCAACGACACTCTCACAACCGTGACCCAGACCGCCGATATGACCAACCCTCTCGATATCGTCATCACCACAACCACCAAGACATTCACTCTTGATTCAACCGCTCACACCTACACCGTGGCCTCTTCTTCTGTGGATGATCACCCATTCGGTTCCATCACCGCGACCGATACCAGCTATTCTGGTGTCACTGGCAGCGATGGCAACATGTGGGTCACCTTCACACCAAGCGTCAGCGGCAGAATTACCGTCAAAGAGACTCAGATGGGCGTCAGTGACTCCTATCTCCAGATCTTTGAATGGGATCCAGCCACCGGCATTGCCGGACTTACCACCAAAGGTGCTAAGCAACTTGGCGCTGTCGACTACGCTCCAATCCAGCTCACCGTCAATGTCCGTGCTGGCGTCACCTACGTCATCAAACTTGGCGCTTATGCTTCAAGAGACACCTTGGTTGGCGAAGCCGCTTCTTCTAGCGCAAACGTCGGCTGCAATGAAACCTTCAGCTTCGAGTTCGTCGATTACCTCATGGAAACCTTCACCGGTGCCAGCGGCGACCTCGTCATCGCTACTAAGGATGGCGAGTTCAAGAGCGCTACACTCGCCGGCAACCCAATCACTGGAAGAATCAGCCTTGATATGGACAATGGCCTCTTCTCCATCATCGGAACTCAGACCCTCGACCAGACCAACCCAGACGACCCAATGCTCAACAGCACCGATCAGGTCTACACTCTTGATCTTGTCAACCACACTTACACCGTCGCTAGCGTTAACAACTCCGTACACGTTGTCAACGTCCTTACCGACACTTCAACCGGTCTCTCCGGCTACACTGGAGAAGATGGCAACCTCTGGGCTTCCTTCACTCCAACTACCGACGGCGTCATGTCCATCCAGGAAACCGTCCAGACTACCAACGCCTCTGGCTACCACGACACACTCGTTGCCGTCTACGAGAAGACTGCTACCAGCACCTTCGCCGACTACATCAATTACACCACCTCTGGCGGAACCAACGGCCTCAAGGCCCTCAACGCCGCTACCCAATACTCCGGTGGTGCTGATAATGGCAGCGACCCTGTCTACGTCAATTTCTTACCAGTCCAGGCCGGTCACACCTACATCATCAAGATCGGTGCTTACGCTGGAAATGGCGTCACCATCGGTGGTCAGCTCGCCAGCTACAGCTCTAGCTATGCTGGACAGCCTGAAGCCTTCAGCTTCAACTTCGGTCAGATCGTTACCAACGTTTACACCAACGATACCGGTGACGACTTAACCCTCAAGACCGTCAATGGTCAGATTTACAGCGCTACGTTAGGCACTACCGCTATCACCAACGGTTCCCTCTCTGCTGACGGAAAGACCTTCACTGTTGCTGGAACCACTCCAACATTGGAAACTTCCAACGCATTCGATCCAGTCGCGGTTTACACTGACACAATCTACTACCTCGATAATAGTGGTTCGACTTACGAAACCGATGCTGAGAGCACCTACGTCCATTACTTCCACGTCTTGAATCCAGATGATACTTCTTACACTGCCGAAACCGGCAAAGACGGAAACATCTGGGCGATCTTCACCGCACCTGACGATGGCGTTATCCAAATCGAAGAGACCGAAATGGGCGTCTCCGACTCCAACCTCCAAATCTTTGAAGTCGCTGCGACCGATGATGTCAAAACCTTGAAGACCAGTTCTTCAAAGAAGCTCGCTGACGAGGACAACATGTATGATGAAGTTTCTGCCACAGTCGCCGTCGAGGCTGGCAAGACTTACGTCATCAAGTTAGGTGCTTATGGCGCAAGGAACAACGTTGTCGGAGACACTTCTACTTATGCTGGCTACGAAGAAACCTTCAGCTTCACCTACACTGGCTATTCTTACGCCACATTCACCGGTGACGAAGGCGATCTCGTTAAGAAGAGCTTTGGCGACACTTATCTGAGCGCTACCTTAGATGGTGCCCCATTAACCGCTACTCCAAACGCGGATCAGACCGTCTACACCCAGGAAACATCCACATTCAACAGTGATGAACTCACAATTACCACCGATGGCAAAAAGTACATCCTCGGCGACGATTCATACACCGTTGATGCCTATTCGACAACGACTAACCTCTTAAGCGACACTTGGACTGCTGGCAACTCCGGCACCTATGAAGCCGCTTCTAACGGTGCTGTCATCATCAAGTTCACCCCAACCGCTGACGGTGAATACACCTTCAGAGTTGACGGCATCACTGGAAAAGACATCAAGATTGGTCTCTATGCCGATAGCTTCAACAATAACGGTTTTGCCGGCAGCGCCCTCAAGACCGCTGATAAGGATGACTACAACAACGGTGGTGAACAGTTGACCTACACCTGCACCGCTGGAACAACCTACTACCTCAAGGTTTCCCTCTACGGTGACTTCTCCAAACAAATCACCAACTTGACCAGCACTAACGCTGGAACTGAGTTCAACGTTGAGATTGTCGATCCAACCCCAGCTCCATAAGCTGAAACCACATCATCTTCCATTGGGACCCCATACACTGGGGTCCTTTTCTTTTAGACAAAATGTAATTTTCCCTTGCGCGTCTCTTTGGGTAAGCATATTATTTCTTAGTTTTAAAACTAAGGAGGTTTCCCATGAACATTCGTAACGTCGCCATTATTGCCCACGTCGACCATGGAAAGACCACCTTGGTCAACTCTCTTTTCACCTCTTCCCACACCTTCAGAGACAACGAACAGGTGAAAGACAGAATGCTTGACAGCAACCCAATCGAGGCGGAACGTGGCATCACCATTCTTGCCAAGACCACCTCTGTTTTATACAAAGACTGCAAGGTCAACATCGTCGACACCCCAGGGCACGCGGACTTCGGAGGCGAGGTCGAGCGTATCATGCACATGGTCGACGGATGTTTGCTCGTCGTCGACGCCTACGAAGGCACGATGCCTCAGACCCGTTTCGTTTTGAAAAACGCCCTTGAAAACCACATCAAGCCAATCGTCGTCATCAACAAGATCGACAGACCTCACGCCGACGCGCAAAAAGCCATCGATGAGGTTCTTGACCTTTTCATCGAGCTTGGCGCACCAGACGAGTTCCTTGATTTCCCTGTCTGCTTCGTTAGCGCCCTTAACGGCACTTCATCCTTAGATCCAGACCCAGCCACCCAAAAACCTGGCATGGACCCACTTCTTGATCTCATCATCAAGCATATCCCAGAGCCTGTTTGCGAGCCTTCTAAGCCATTCCAGTGGCAAAGCGCCCTTCTTGATTACAACGACTTCGTCGGAAGAATCGGCATCGGCACCGTTAGACGTGGCTCCATCCACGTTGGCGATAGCGTCACCGACGTCAGAAAAGACGGCACCACCACGAACTTCAAGGTCATGAAGCTCTATACCTTCCATGGCATGAGCCGTGATGAGGTTGAAAGCGTCCAGTCCGGCGATATCTGCGGTATCGCAGGTCTCCCAGATATCGGTGTCAGCGACACCATCTGCGCCCCAACCGCTTTAGACCCTCTTCCAGCTTTACGTGTCGATGAACCAACACTTCAGATGGAATTTGGCACAAACTCCTCCCCAATGAGAGGACAGGATGGCAAGAAAGTCACTGCCCGCGTCATCGAGGAAAGGCTCTATCAGGAAACCCAAAGAGATGTCTCTTTGAGATTCAACAGAGTCCCAAACAAAGAATCCTGGATCGTCTCAGGCCGTGGCGAGCTCCATCTTGGCGTTCTCATCGAGAACCTTAGACGCGAAGGCTATGAGCTTGAGGTCGCCAAACCAACCGTCATCATCAAAGAGATCGACGGAAAGAAATGCGAGCCATACGAAGACCTTCAGATCGACGTTCCAAACGAATTCGTCGGCGATATGATGACTTCCTTAGGCGAAAGAGGCGCGGCCCTCACCACCATGGACGATAACGGCACAACAACCAGACTTATCTATGTCATCCCATCCCGCGGCCTTATCGGCTTCGTCTCCAACTTCCTCACCATGACCAAGGGTTATGGCATCATCAACCACACCTTCAAAGAATATCGCCCAGTCTATAACCATGACCTTGGCGAACGCAATATCGGCGTTCTTGTCTCTACTGATAAGGGACCTGCTACATCCTATGCTCTTGAGAAAGTCGAAGAGCACGGCACCATGTTCATCGGACCTGGCACCGTCTGCTATGAAGGCATGATCATCGGCGAGCACCGCTACCCATCCGATTTGGCCGTCAACTGCACCCAAGCCAAGCCAACGACGAACGTCCGTAGCTCCACCAGAGAACTCACGATCGTCTTGAAAGCCCCTCGCAAGATGTCCTTAGAGGCCTGCCTTGATTACATCAACCCTGATGAGCTCGTTGAGATCACCCCTCATTCCATCCGCATGAGAAAGAGGATTCTCAGCACCCCAGACAGAAAGAAATTCGACGCTCACCAGAAAGCGTTAAAAGAAGCAATGGAGAACAAGTAAGCGAAAACTTACTTGTTTTTCTTTTATACTTCCTTGCAACTTCCTCTTAGAAGTGTGAGAGTATTAGAAAGGAAATAACCTATGAAAACGAACAAGTTAATCTTTGCCTTTGCTTTCGCCTCTCTTTTGGCGAGCTGCCAAACACCTGCCACGGTCTCATCCGCCGCGCCTGTTAGCGAGGAATCAATCCCCGCTACAACGACATCTGAAACTTCAACTCCTTCTGAGGAAGGTCCTTCATCCACGCCGGCCGCTACGTCAAGCGTCAAGGAGGATTACGTCGATAACGAACTCCGTAGCGATTCCGGACTTTTGGTCACGTTCGACGCCAAAGGCGCAAGAATCAAATCGATCCAGACGACTTGGAGCATCGCATCAAGCTACAAACAGATCGCCAAAGACGGATTCACCGTCGGACGCGTCGCCAACAGAATCGCCAACGGCAAGTTCACCCTTAACGGCACTGAATACAATGTCACCAAGAACTCTGGTCAGCATTCTCTCCACGGTGGCGGAAACTCTTGGCAAGGACCTTTCGCCAACGCAACCTGGACCAAAGTCGAGCAGACCCATTCCACCATCACCTATTCGCTTCATAGCGCAGCCGGTGAAAGCGGATACCCAGGAAACTTAGACGCCACCGTCAAATACACCCTTTCAAGTACCGGTGAGCTCTCAATCGATTACACCGCCACCAGCGATGCCGATACCCTCTATAGCCCAACCAACCACTTGTTCATGTCTCTTAACGGCAATAATAGCGACGCCAATCACAAGCTTTGGATCGATGCAGCCAATTACACCCCTCTTTCCAACCAAATCCCAACAGGCGCGATTTCCAGTGTCACCGGAACCAAATTCGATTACACGACCGAGAAGAACTTCTCCAATAACGAGTCATACGACGACAACTACGTCCTTAATGGAACGGGCTATAGGAAAGTCGCGACGATGACGGGCGTGAGCCTTGGCCTGAAAGTCGATGTCTATACCGATAGAGCGGGTCTTCAGCTTTACCGCGATGGACAAGGCAACATCTGCTTAGAGACTCAGATGTTCCCAGATATGATCAACCATCCAGAATGGGATCAATATGGCACCACAATCCTTAGGGCCAACGAGGAATTCCATTCCAAGACCACTTACGCCTTCAGCGTCATCAAATAACGAACGCAAAAAGAAAAGCCACCAGTAATTGGTGGCCTTTTTGTTAGGGATTTTTAAGCGGCAGGCTCAGGTTTTGGTTCCGCAAGCTTAACGAGTTGACGCATGGCGATCGCGCCAAGGGAGTTGCCGATCGTGACGATGAGGACATTGAGAATGGCTTCCCATCCCCAAGCGTTCGCAGCGCTGAAATAGAACATATTGGCGATGCAGTGCTCGCTACCGACGACGACGAAGCCGGCAACAGCGAAGATAAGACCTAATGTTCCGATTACGCCTGGTTTCTTTTTGAAGAGGTCAACCGCGAAATAAACGAAGATTCCGCAGATGAAGCCTAAGAGCAATGGGCGAAGAGGCCCTTCGTTGATTCGGAGTTCAACGATACCTTCAACGACGTAAGGGACGCATCCGGCTCCGTAGCAGATATAGCCAACCGCCACAGCGCCAACGATGTTTCCAAGATATCCGAAAAGGAGATCGAGGAGGTAATTAGGTTTGTTGTCGAAGACATACCCGATCTTTCCGGTGAAAAGGAAGAAACCGAATGAGCAAACGCAAAGCAAACCGATTGAGAACATGAATGAGCCAGCGACATGGCCAATGGCAGCAACCTCACTAAAGGATTTGCAAGCAAGGAAAGCAAGCCCGCCTAAGCCGATCGATGCGCCGGCGGCAATGCCAAGAAGAAATGTTTTAAGGAAACGATGCATATATCTGACCTCCATAACAAATAAGATACGCTTTCTTTCTAAATTTAGAAAGAAGATAGGAAACTTCTTGCGATTTCCCCCGCTTTGAGGGCAGCCCTCTTGGCGTTAATAGGATATTCGTCAGCGCTATTCTCGGCGTCGCTGATCGCACGGAGGCAGGCAAATGGGATGCCTGCGTTATAGGCGACCATGGCGGCTGCGGAGCTTTCCATCTCCACCGCGACCGCTTGGAATGTTTCTTTCATCCATTTCTTCTTCTCGTTATCGGCGACGAACTGATCGCCGGAGATGATGTTTTCAAAAACCCCGTCTTTTGAGGCTTCGAGAAGGTGTTTGTTCATTAACTCGGAGGTTTTGAAATAGATGAGATTGCCATCTTTTGTCTGGACTAAGCCATATGGGTCTCCGATGGCGGTAGTATCGCAATCGTGTGAAGCGACGTTTTTGGCAATGACGGCCTGGAAGAGAGGGGCTTTCTCTTTATTAAGAGAACCGGCGACACCGACGACGATGATGCCTTCGATCTCTTTCTCATATAAATCGATGGCTTTTTGAGCGGCCATCGCGGCGTTCACCTTGCCGATTCCCGATTTGGCGAGGACGAACTCCTTGCCTTCGTATTCGGCTAAAGTGATCTCGGTGATGCCATAGGCCTTTTCTTCGATGATCTTGGTATTGAGGAGAAGAGATTCCTTCTCGAGTGGCATTGGGGTGATGAATACGTACATAGGCTTTCTCCTTTACTTAAGAAGCTCTTTCTTATCGTTTTCGAGTTGGGCTTTGAGTTCTTCAAGGGAACCAAACTTGATCTCATCTCTGATGCGCCTAAGGAAGGCGATGTAGACATATTCCCCATAAAGATCCTCATCGACGTCTCTGATATAGCTTTCGACGACTGGGTGCTTAAGAAGTCCGACTGTTGGGTTCTTGCCAACGTTGATGATGGCTTTGTGCGGCACTCCTCTTAGGTAGAAGAGACCGAGATAGACCCCCGCTTTCGGGAGAAGATATGGGAGAGACATCTCAAGATTGGCGGTTGGGAAGCCGATTTTGTGGCCGTTGCCATATCCATATCCGATTTTCCCTTTGATCTCATACTGATATCCAAGGTATTTGTTAGCGGATTCGATATCCCCTTCTTTGAGAAGCTCGTGGATGAGCCTCGTTGAGACTTTCTTATCATCGATGCTAAGAAGAGGGACGATGAAGGTCAGGAATTCTTTGGAGAGATCGCGAGGGGTCCCGCTTTTTTGGTAGCCGAAGGTGAAATCTTCACCGACGCAGAGCCTTCTTACGCCTAAGCGATGAAGGAAGTCGATGAATTCCTCTTTGGTGTGTTTATAGAAGGATTCGTCGTTATCGATGACATAAAGGGTCTCCACTCCATCGTTAGCCAACCTTCTGATCTTGTCTTCAAGAGGGGTTAACACGTAGTGTTCCTTATCTTTTTCGAAGATATCGGCTGGGTTGTTTTTGAAAAGGAGCGCACCGACGCTGTCAGTGTGGTTAAGAGCCTCTCTCAC
This sequence comes from Bacilli bacterium, assembly GCA_017540455.1. Lineage (GTDB taxonomy): Bacteria > Bacillota_I > Bacilli_A > RFN20 > CAG-826 > UBA4951. Next base: position 16,054 of record JAFYAZ010000024.1, read on the forward strand.
AAGTGAGAGATGGCCTTTATGGATTCCGTCGAACGTACCCAAAAGAAGGACGCCGTCAAAGGTTTCTGGGATATTATCAAATGTGCAATCGATGACTTTCACTAGAAGAGCCCCCTTTCAGGAACAAAGGTATTTTGGGACTTACGCTTATAGACCGCAACAAGAGAGTCACCTTTGGTGAGCAAAACCTTGTCTTCTTTGACTTCGAAAGAGAGGGTTTGGCCGTTCTTGGCTTTCCATTCTTGCTCATCGGTGAGCTCAACGGAAGGAAGGTCGATGAGCCCTTTGCCAGAGATGATGTCCTCGTCTTTGAGATCATCGATCTTCTTGGCTTGGTCAACGGAGACATCTCCAACAGTGAGCCTTCGTAAAGAGATGAGGTACCCTACTGTTCCTAGCTTCTTAGCGATATCTTCGCCAAGCGTTCTGATATAGGTGCCTTTAGAGACCTTGGTAACAAAATGGATGATATTGTTCTCAATATTCCCTTCGATCGAATAGATGGTTATGTCACGGGGTTTGAGTTCCACTTCTTTGCCTTGTAAGGCGGCCTTATACATAGGAACTCCATTCACTTTAATCGCGCTGAATTTAGGAGGGATTTGCTGGGATTTTCCTAAAAATGAATGCAAAACCTCGTCTAATTTCGCTTTGGAAATGTCAGGGATTTCTTTCTCTTCGATGACTTCCCCTTCTAAATCCCCTGTGGAGGTTTTCTTTCCTAAGAGGAGAGAGGCTTCATAGGTTTTGTCACCGTCATTAAGGAAGGTCAAAAGCTTTGTCCCTTTGTTGATGGCGACGATAAGAAGACCGGTCGCAAAAGGATCAAGGGTGCCTAAGTGCCCTACTGCATGCGTGCCATATCTCTTGCCGAGGATATTGTCCACTTTACGGGAAGTCATGCCCACTTCTTTGTCGATTAGGAAGATTCCGTCTAACATAAGAATCATTATAAATGATTGGGCTCCTTATAAAAAGAAAACCAAGCCTATTAGACTTGGTTTGGTTTTTGGTGTTGTCGATTAAGCGGTTTTGACTAAGCGGAGACCACAGGCATAGACGCTATAACCGGTAGCGGTATAGAGAAGCTTGAGTGTCGAAGCGCTGGCGCCAATGGCAACACTGCATAAGGCGGCGTTGGAGAAGGCGGCACCAGAAGCACCAGATCCGAATCCAAGATTCTCATAGGAGGTGCTGTTGGTGATGGCAACGTTCTCACCGCTATCAACCTGGAAGGTGTAACGGGAGCTATAGCCGCTGCTGATTGAATCGGAAGTGAAGGTCTTGGCACCGTTTCCGCTAGAATAGCCGGCTTTCATGTAGATGTCGTAAGTTCCAGCGGCGATTCCGGAGATGTTGAAGGAAAGGTTGCCTTTGAGCTTTCCGCTATCCCAGGAACCTGAATCAAGGGCGGTGTTCGAATCGAACTTAAGTTCGCCACCAGAGATTTCGCCACAGGAACAAGAGATGTTGTAGAGATCATTGCCGGCATTCTTGGTCTCAGCAGTGACGATGCTGTGTGTGTGGGCTGGTGGGGTGACTGGGTCAGTGCCGCTTCCGCTGGAGCTGGAAGTGCCTTTGTTGAAGACGCCAAGAGCACCGACGTTGATGGAGCTGCTGCCTTTGGTCTGAATGGTAAGGGTATGAGCACCAGCGGCGAGGTTACTGACTTCGCCCATCTGGTTGACGTAATAGCAGGTTCTTCCTTTAAGGGTGCCAAATCCGGCATCTTTGAAGCTCTTGGATGGAAGAGTTAAGGAAGTACCGTCGACTTTGACGTCGAGAGCGCTGCTAAGAGTGGTGCTGCCGCCGGTTCCACTGCCAAGATAGGCAGTGATGACGGCATTCATCGTCTCGGTGGTCGTGAAGTTATAGGTGACGACTTTCGAGGAAGAATTGAGAACGTAGTACTGCTCTGGGTGAGCGTTTGTGCTCGAAGTGGACATCGTGACACCGGTGCCAGTAAGGCCGGTGCCTTTTCCGATAAGCTGTCCGTTGTTGTTACCTGGGACGGTATTGCCATCGGTAAGGATGGAGATGACGGTATCAAGGGTGCTTCTTTCGACGCCGATAGCAAGAAGGGTGTTATAGCACTTGTTGGCGAAGGTGGCGCCTGGCATGGCGTCGATCTCGTTCATGTAGTTCTCGATGTTGTCTTGGCCAGCGGAAGCGCCGATCTTTCTTTGCTCACCGATGTTGCCGAAGTTCGAGAAGAGATAATCCTGATAGAGCTCGTTCTTGGAGACGCCAAGAAGGCCGCCAAGAAGGTTGGCGCATAAGCCAGTTCTATCGGTGCCGATGCGGCAATGGAAGAAGACTGGGTACTTGGTTGGATCAGAGATTGTCTTGAAGAAAGCCTTCACAGATTCGGCGTTTCTGGAGAAATGGTGATGGGTCTGGTTAGCGGAATCGTAGTCCATCATATGGTTGATGACGTCCCAACCGTTGCCGGTTCCGTTATAGGAGGTGCCATCGGAGACGTTGATCTCGGTCTTCATCTTGAAATGGTTCTTCATTTCAGCAAGACCTTCCGCGGTGACGTTGGCAGGGTTGCCGCCTTTGACGCCCGAGGTTCTATAGATCATGCCTTGTTTGACCTTGCCGCCGCCGACGGTGGTTCTTCCACCCATATCACGGCAGTTGGTCATGCCGTCGATCTTGATGTTACGTGGGGCCTGAGTGGTCACGTTGAAAGACATGATGCCAGAGTCAGCTTCGCTGTTGTCGGAGTGCTCGGCAATGACTTTGAAGTAGTTTTTGCCAAGGAAAACGTTCTGAAGATTAAGGCTCTTTGAGGTGCTTCCTTCAACACGGAAGCCATCGCTGAGATCGTCTTTCTGACCAAAGGTCACGGCGAATCTCTTAAGGGTCTTTCCGGATGGGACAGCGTATTCCCAAGCGAGTTTCACTGGGAGAGGGTCGCTATTCCATTCTCTTCCGCTAGGAAGGGAAGAAACTGGGTAGTTCACATAGTCGCCAGTGTATTCAAGATAGGTTTTCTGCGCAGCAGTGTGGATCTCTTTCGTCTCGGTGAGATTTGTGGTGATGGTGAAGCCATTTGCAGCTGGGGTTGAGGCAGCTGGCGCGCTGCTAGATTGATTGATGGCGACTGAGGTAGTCGATGGAGGGACTTCTCCGCTTTCCCCTACACTGTTCTCTCCGGATTCGCCACCGATAATCGATGACTCTACCGAAGCGGCACCGCTTGCTGAATTACCTCCAAGATTGATGGTACAGCCAGCGAGAGCGCCTAATGAGAGGATGGAGACCAATAAGGTTTTCTTATTCATCTTTGTTTTTCGTGGCGGTATGCCACTACTTTTCCTTTCTGAATGTCATGCGCGTTATGAAAGCAAAGTCCATAGATGTGCATGTCTAATATTTTAAAATATTACCTTATTAATAATGGGTTCGCAATTACTGGACGGAATATCCAAAAAGAAAAGGTTGCCTTGTGGCAAACCTTACCAGTTGTATACCTCTCTTCGATGGGCTACGCTGATGCAAAGAACGACAAGGCGGTCATCCTCGATGATGCAGATTACGCGATAATCGCCGATTCTGTATCTCCATTGTCCTGCCCTATTGGCGCTCAAGGCCTTGCCATGAATCCTAGGATCGACAGAACCATGAATGTTTTTGTCGAGCCATTTCAAAATCATTCGCCTGACGCCTGGATCAAGTTTAGAAATCTGTTTATCTGCTTCCTTCGTGAATTCGAGATTATATGCCATACTTCTTCTTCATCTCATCCATGGAAATGGTTTCAGGATCAGCGAGATAGGCGGCATAAGCTTCATCGGCCGCTTTGATGTCATATTGGTCTTCAAGCATGTCAAAGAAGGCATTCTTGAGGGCATCTGCCATAGAAATGCCATGGGTTTTCGAATAATCTTCGAGTATTTTTTTCTCACTGTCAGTCAATCTCATTGAATAGACGCCCATAAAAAACCTCCTTGTAATACATATGTAATATACAATTTGTTTTTCATGATTACAAGCGATCAAGTTCGCGGTCCTCCAATTAACATATAGAGCGAAAAACAAAAAAATCCGAACCTTTTTGATTCGGATTGTTTTCAAGATGGTGGGCCAAGGCGGAGTTGAACCGCCGACACAAGGATTTTCAGTCCTTTGCTCTACCAGCTGAGCTACCGGCCCATCTATCAGCACACTTAATGGCGGACCATACGAGATTCGAACTCGTGATCTTCTCCGTGACAGGGAGACATGTTAGGCCGCTACACCAATGGTCCGTTTCGCGTGCCTAAATATTATCCACAAGTGAGTGGTATCTTGCAAGAGGAAATATAGTGCAAAAACTACTTCTTTTCTTCCTTTTGCTCCCCTGCTTCATTCTTTGGGAGATAACGGTAATATTCGACGTTATCCAATGAGGAACTCGTCTCGACCATGAAGTTATAGACGGCTTCCCTAAGAAGATGGGCCCTTTCGCCCAAAGGCTTATCCATATCAGGGTAGAAAGGTTCGGAGACATGGATGACCGCGCGTGGCTTGCCCTTTGGGCAGAATCTTCTTCTTTCGTAGGTTGTGCAAACCGCCACAACCGGACTGCCATAAGTCGCCGGATAGGTAAACGAAGTATCAGGGAAAGGCCTAATCATCGTGCAGTAAGGCCAGATATGGGCTTCAGGGAAGATAAGTATGGCGTGCCCCTTCTTCAAGCGTCTTGCCATCTCTTCCGTATAGGCTTTCTTTTGGGTGGCGGTCTCTGGGAGAGGAAGCGCGCCTAAGGCCATCTCAAAAGGACGGGCAAAGGCTTTGCTGACCGCAGCTTGGCCACAGACGATGGCCACTCTTTTCGGAGGGAGAAGGCCCGCTGGGACGAACATAGCATCGCAGGCGCTTGTGTGGTTGCCATAGATGAAATAACCGCCTTTTAGGTGGGATTTGCGGAGCTTTTTCTTTCCGACGACCCTAAAACCTGTGGCGATTTTCGCATATATCCAAAGGATCGGGATGCCGAAGACGTAATAGAAAATGAAAGAGAAGAATCTGGCGATTGGATTCCTCGTCGAGTATTTGAAGTTATCAGGGAGAGGCTTGTAATCAAACCCCGTATTCGCGAAGTCGTCGTTAAGGAGATCTTCGTAATAGATCGTTTTCTTAGGTGGCATATTCTCACTCAAAAAAAGGAAGAATTAACTTCCTTTGCTTGCTGAGGTTCCTTTCTTTTTCTTCTTCGCTTCTTTCCTTAGCTCGAGGAGCCACCAATAAAGGCCACTCCTAAGGAAGATGAACGAAGCAACTAAGAGTCCCGTTGGAGGGCTTGCCTTTCTCGCCATGAGGACGAGGACGACGACCCAGAGGACCGCTTCGACGATATAGGCGATGAGATGGAGAAGGGAATTGAAATACATCTTCCTAAGGAAGATCGCTGGGATGACGCTAGAGAAGATGACCATGACGAGGGTCATAAGGAGAAAGAAAGAGGCGATGAACTTCAATGAAGTGAAGGTTGGCTCATTGTCCTTGATGTTCATCTCCGCGAGAAGGACGAAGAAGACATAAAGAAGGAAGGCCATGGATAAAGCGCTCGAGATGAGGAAAGCGACAGGAAGGAGCTTCCTTCTTCCGGTGAAGATGAGGAAGAGGGAGGCCACTACCCCAACGGTGAATATAACGCCCATCGCGATGACCTCAGGAAGGCCGAAGAAGTCTGCTGGGTAGATATTCTTCATCTGGGTGAAAACGCCCGCCATGACGTAAAGGATCCCGACGAAAAGGGCGAGTATCAAAAAGACATCGCCAAGGACCTTAACGAAAAGGGAAACGTTATCCGCGTTTTTCTTCATGGGTTAATATTGTGCCAATTTTCCTTTTTGTTCAAGGTTTGGTGGCCTTTTGCATCAAAAAAGCCTCCCCTTTTATTGGGGGAGGCTAGAAATCCTAGGGTTTCTTCTAAAGACTAGTGCTCAGAGAAGGTGATGTAGGAATTAAGATCGAAGACTGGGCGGTAGTCTGGAGCGGTGAAGGTGAAGGTATCTTCGCTACCGGTAAGATGAATTGTTGGGGCAGCAACGAAATCAGCTGTATCCGCGGTAAGAGGGACTCTGTCATCGCCAACATCAACGGCCTGACCATTAAGGGTAACTTTAAAATATCTATCAGCCAAGGTCTTCTCTAAAGCGTTGTTTGAGGTCGAGGATTTGGCTCTCATGATCATCTGATAATCGCCAGCTTTTGGAGCAGTGATCTTGTAAGTAAGAATGGCGTTGTGATCGTTTTGTGGGACAACTTTGCCATTGCTATCGAGGCCGGTTCCATCGGCAGCACCGGTTTCGACGGTGTAATCGGTGATTTTGATCTTGACGCCGACTTTGCTGGCGGTAGCGTCATTAAGTGGGATGTACTGCTTACCTGAGCTGTTTGTGGCAGCCTGTCCTTCAGTCCAGGTGCGTGGGAGAACCTGGGTGTAGTCTGGGCCAGTGGATTTGGAGCTGCTGGCTTGTTTGGAGCTGCTGGCAGCCTTGGAAGAGCTGGCGCTGGCAGCCTTGGAAGTGTTGGCGCTGGCAGTCTGGGAGGTGGCAGCGGCGCTGGTGGCCTCGACGGACTCAGCGGCTGGAGTGTCGGTGCAAGCTGCAAGACCTAAGGTCATAAGAGCAGCTAATGAGGCTAAGATTTTAACTTTTTTCATAGTTCCTTCTGCAATAGTTAATTGCATTTCCTTTCTTTTAAAGGGTTTTCATTATCAGATGGGAATTCCCCTTCATAACTCCCATCTCAAAGAAGAAGACATTCGTGACTGTGCGCATCAAATGTGTTCTTAATATTTTTCAATGTTATTAAATGTAAGCGGATACATGCATGACAAAGTTGCGATATCTCTAACGTCTATCTTTGGAATAGCCTTTAAAGAAAGACTTATTTATAAGTCTTTAAAAATAATTGCCATTTTTGTGCATTTTAAAGGAGATTTTCATCTATTTTGTAACAAAAAGAGACGAAGTGAATTGTCTCTGTTTTAAGTGTTCTTTCCCCTGCTACCAAGCGGTTGGGTCGCCTTCGTCTTCGTCATAATGCCAATAATTGCCAGGTTCGGAAGGCTCGGTCTCGCTATAGAAATAGGTTGTCGCGTTTCGAATGATTTCGTCATTGTTCTTTATCGTCTGCCACGCCTCGCTTGTCCCGCGATAATATACCGATGCCAAGGAAGTGCATCCATAGAAGGCTTTATCGATTTTCTCAAGGCCCCTTGGAAAGACGACATAGGTCAGCAAGCGGTTCTCTGCAAACGCAGAGATTACAATCGAAGTCACTTTATCGGGGATATCGACATAACCCATTTGGCAATATCTGAAAGCGTAAGACCCAATGTAGGTGACATTCTTCGGAATGCTGAGAGAAGTCAAAGAAGAACATCCATCGAATGCGAATTCCCCGATCGAAGTCAATGTATCCGGGAGTGTGAGCGACCTTATGGCGGAGCAACCTTCGAAAGCGTTATCCCCTATTGTCTCTAACGCGCTCGGAATATTGAAGATGAACATCGCTGAACAACCGCTGAAAGCGGCTTTTCCGATGTGACTCACCCCATCAGGGACAACGACTTGAAACAAGGACTTGCATTGTCCGAAGGTTTTGTCGTTGATCGCGGTAAGTCCCGGAGGAAGTTCGACATACGTGAGGGATTTGCACAAATTAAAAGCGTCATGAGCAATGGAAGTGACGGTATCTGGGATTTCGATGTGCAACAAAGAGATACATCCTTGGAAAGCATATTCGCCGATCGATGTGACTCCTTTAGGGATTGTGACCGTCACAAGCGTGATGTTCTCATAAAAGGCCGAAGCGCCTATCGATGTGACTGGCCTGCCATCGATTGTACTTGGAATATCGAGATTATCTTCCTTGCCTCTATAACCATCGATGCGGACTCCCCCGTCTTTGGAAGTGCCAATGAGAAAGCCATCGTTCGTAAACATTGAACTGGAGTCTAGCGCGGATGAATCCGATGTTTCGGACATTGTTTCGATTGGTTTTTCGCAAGAAGCCAAAAGGGAAAAGGAAAAAGCCAAAAGGGTAAGAAGCTTTTTGGTTTTTCTCATTTTCATATCGACATCATTTTATAACGGATAATGGATCCATAAAAGGTTGCTGCACATCTCTCAAAAAAGAAAAAGCGCCCAATTCATGAGCGCGTTTTTGTTTTGGAGGTCCACTGCCTCTTACCAAGCGGTTGGGACGTTATCGACGTAACGCCAGTAATTGCCAGCTTTGGTTGGGGCGGTCTCGCTATAGAAATAGAGGGTTGCGGCAGATAACTCATCGTTTTCGCCTTCGAAAGTGATGGTATTCCATTTCTCGAGAGTTCCTCTATAGAAGACAGAAGTTAAGGAAGTGCAGCCATAGAAAGCGCGATCTTCGATATAGCGCACGGTGCTAGGAATCGTAACCCAGACAAGAGACGAGCAGCCATCGAATAGATGTTGGTTGATGAAGCCCATACGCGGGCCGGTATCAATATCAAGCGAAGTAAGCGATGTGCAACCTTCAAAAGCAGAGGAGCCGATATAGTCTATCCCCGCATGGAGGGTGACCGAAGCAAGGGATGTACAGCCATGGAAACCATGGCTAGGGACTGATTTGCAGGTGCTTGGGACCACAAATGAGGTCAAGGAGGTGCAATTGCCAAAAGCCCAATCATCCATGTCCATTAATTCTGGGATATTGATTGTAGTCAAGGATGAGCAACCGTCGAAAGCGCGTTCATAAATATATGGTTTGGCGTTAGGTATATCGATCGAGGCCAAGGAGGTGCAGCCCTTGAAAGTGCCTCTATAGATGTATTTAAGATCGCTGCTAGTGATGCTAATCGAGGTCAAGGAGGTGCAATCCGTGAACGCGCCGCTTTGGATCACTTTCAGAGTACTCGGGAAAGTGACGCTGGCTAAGGATGAGCATCCGTCGAAGGCGCCACCTTCGACAGTGGTTATGCCCTCAGGGATAACAAACGATTTGAGAGCCGTGCAATCGCGGAAGATGTAACTCTCCACTTGATCCATGCCGTTAGAATAGTCAACCGATTCCAAAGATGTGCAGCCCATAAAAGCCTCTGGGCCGATGTTTGTCACGCTGTCAGGGATATCGATTTCAGAGAGGGAATCGCAACGCTCGAATGCGTGGCCGCCAATATACCAAACCCCCGTAGGGATTTCGATATCAGAGAGGGAGATGCAACACTCGAATGCGTTTCCGCCAATCTCAGTAATCTTGTTGCTTAAGTCAACGCACTTAAGCGAGGAACAATTGGCAAAACAAGATGATGGGATGTAGCTAACGTTCTCAGGGATGAACATTTCTTCCAAAGAAGAGCACCCCTCAAAAACGGATGCGCCAAGCGTTTTCACGCTTACTGGGATGGTAAAGGAGGTTAAGGAAGAACAATCGCAGAATGCGTACCTTTCGATCTCCTCAATACCAAATGGGAGCTCGATGGTTTCTAAAGAACTGCAGCCATAGAAAGCATGATGCTCTAGCTTGGTAAGCGATGTGCCTAGGAAAACAACCTTAGTCAAGGATGTGCAGCCTTGGAAAGCGGATTCACGGACGAATTTGATGGTTTGAGGGATTGTAATCTTGGTCAGATTGCGATGGTCGAAGAAAGCGTATGTGCCAATGGAAACGACTTCATGGCCATCCACATGGCTTGGGATCGTGATTTCCGTTGCCGTACCCTGATAGCCATCGATCCTTAGTCCACCATCTCTATTGATTCCGATAACGAAACCATCGGCAGTAGGACTGGAAACGGAAGGCATTGAGGTTGCGGCTGGTTCGCTTGATTCACTCTCCACGGAAGAAACTTCCGATTCCAAGCTCGAAAGATGAGTTGGTTCGCTAGAGGTCTCGTTACCGCTTTGGCAACCGGCCAAAGGAAGGCAAGCGAAAGTCATAAAAACGAGCAATCTGTCCATTTTTCTCATGTTGATATTCCTCATGGATACCCTCATTTTATAACGATTGTTAAATCTGTAAAGATTCTTTAGCCTCTTTATTGCAGGAAAGATGAAAAAAAGACGCCCGATTAAAAAACAGCACCGATCATTCGATGCTGTATTTTTGTTCACATGTTGTCGTTGATGTCACCTTTGTCTATGTATTGGATGCCATGGAGGTTTATGTCCTCAGGATTCGAATAATCGACTGTGATATATAGGTCACGTCCATCTGGTTCATCTTCCCAGACGAAGTACTCAACTTTGATGAGCTTTTGGTATTTGAAATAGTAATACGCCCTTTTGAAGATGGTGGCACCGACGCTCGTGTCTTCTGGAAGCAGCTGATAGTAGGCCTTATTGTCCTCTTGGTAGGTGAAGTCGCCGTATTTGAAACCTTTCGTGTAGAACGGAACCAAGTTCGTTGCGTAGCCATCGTACTCGGCGTATTCCCCTACTTTGTATTTGTAATAGATGTTCTCACTAGGAACCCAGTCATACATGTAGGTATATCCACCTTCCCTGACATACCAGGTTTTGCAGTATTCCGATTGCTCGGTATAGAGGATCTTTCTCTCATCGTTGACCGTAACGTTGTTCGTTGTGCCGTTTTCGAAATGGCGGAAACGATAATGGGTGATGTTATCGAAAGAGATGGCCGCATTCCACTCTGCCTCGTTGACCTTATAGATATCAGGATCTTCCGATGTTTCTTTAGGTGTGCTTGTCACGCATCCTGTCACGGCGAAAAGGGTGGCGAAGAATAAAGACGATAAAAGCTTCTTTGACTTGGTCATAACTATTTCCTTCTTTTCGTCTTAATTATACCCATTTTTACATTTATGGCTCAAATAAAAACAGCACCGATTGTTCGATGCTGTTTGAGTTTCTCAGTTGAACATTGGGGTCGAGAGGTATCTTTCGCCGGTGTCAGGGAGAAGGACAACAATTGTCTTACCCCTATTCTCTTCTCTTTGGGCGAGCTTGATGGCGGCTTTTATGGCCGCGCCGCTAGAGATGCCGACGAGTAAGCCTTCCGCCATTGCTGATTCCTTGCCCATCTCGAAGGCTTCTTCGTTGCCGATGGTGATGATTTCATCATAGATGGAGGTATCAAGGGTCTCAGGGACGAAGCCTGCGCCGATGCCTTGGATTTTGTGTGGGCCTGGGGTTCCTTTTGAGAGAACTGGAGAGGTCTCTGGCTCAACGGCAACGGCTTTGATGTTTGGGTTCTTCTCTTTGAGGTATTTGCCAACGCCAGAGAGGGTTCCACCGGTGCCGACACCTGCGACGAAATAGTCAATTTCCCCGTCCAAATCCGCATAGATTTCAGGACCCGTGGTCAAATAATGGATATTTGGGTTGGCCATATTGGTGAATTGGGAAGGGATGAATGAATTAGGGATTTCTTTGGCGAGGGATTCCGCTTTTTCGATTGCCCCTTTCATTCCTTTCGCACCTTCGGTTAAGACGAGTTCCGCGCCATAGGCTTTGAGGAGGTTCCTTCTTTCCATGGACATCGTCTCTGGCATGGTGAGGATGATTCTTAAACCTTTGGAGGCGGCGACCATAGCCAAACCGATGCCGGTATTTCCGCTAGTTGGCTCAATAAGAACGGTTTGTTGATTGATGAGGCCTTCTTTCTCGGCTTTCTCAATCATGGCTTTGGCGATGCGATCCTTGACGCTTCCGCCTGGGTTAAAGCGTTCAACTTTGGCGATGACCTTCGCTTTGAGGTCATATTTCTTCTCGATATTTGAGAGCTCCACCAAAGGTGTGTTTCCGATGGTGTCGATTATTTTTGAATAAACTTTCATGTCTTTTATCCTTTTTTATACTTTTCCTATAGGTTTAATAGGTTTACAATATTATAAGGCATTGGCAATATACAATCAATCAGGCATACATCCATGAAACTCTCTTCCAAAACCACTACCGCGATTAAGATGTTCATCGATCTAGGCGAACATTATGAAGAAGGCTTCATTGCTTTATCGGACGTTGCCCTAAGAAAAGGCGTTTCGAAAAAGTTTTTGGAGCAGATCGTTCCTTTATACAAAAACAATGGGCTGCTCATTGGCTCAAGAGGAAACAAAGGCGGTTATCGTTTGGCCAAAGAACCTTATCAGATCTCGCTAAAAGACATTATTTCCGTATCTGAGTCTATCTTCACCAAAGAAACAACAGGGTACGCCCCTATCGATACGATTTTCGTTAAAATCGACAAAGAACTTGAAAAATACCTGGCAAAAACCACCTTAAATTTGCTAGTGGAATCCGCCAAAGAATCATATTCAAACGATTATTGCATATAAGGCAAGAAAAAAGGACATCTCCGCTTTTATGGAAACGTCCTGTTTTTTGATTGGTTGCGGAGGGTGGATTTGAACCACCGACCCCCAGGTTATGGGCCTGATGAGCTACCACTGCTCTACCCCGCGATAATAGGTACGCCTTTTGAGCGCCCCCATATATTAAAGGGTAAGCAAATGGAGGTCAAG
>JAFYAZ010000025.1 GCA_017540455.1 Bacilli bacterium
AAAAAACCTCCTATATGGCTGACATCAGGGGGCTAAGCAATAATAGCTTCTGCATATCCGGACTGTACCGTTGGCACTGGAATCTCACCAGTTCATGTGGGGTGTCCCACTCGCGGGCTTTACCGCCAGTCGACGTAATTCTCGTCGCCCTGAAGCACTACTATGATAGTAGTGTGGCAAAAGAAATCAAGCGTTTCTATTCTTCGATGGACTGAGTGAACCTGAAATAGAAGCCCTTCTTGGCATCGCTGTCATAACATCTAATCTCAGCGGACAATAAGGAATTGCCTTTCCTCATGCCCAAAAAATGGATATCGATGTTTTTCATTTCCTCAGACCAAAGCAAAACGATATTGTCATCGCACCCGTATTGGTAGAAAGAGGGCATCGTTTCGAAGTCACAATTCTTCCATGATAGATCTAACAAATATTCATCTCCCGGAACATACCAATGACCCTTTTCGCCCGTTTTTTTGTGCCGTTTCTTAAAGCTGTCCGCTTCACCTTTGCGAATCGAATACTCGGTAAGACAAGCAACAAAGTACGATTCGCTTGTTACGCTAAAAGAGTTTTCTTCATCGCCTTTCTCAAAACAATAATTGCCGGGAACGAGAAGAATCATTTCTTTTGCGCAGCATGACAGAGTAAGCATGCAAAGCAACGATAGGGTGACTATGTGTTTCTTCATACACTAAACAATACTTTACCACACCCGCACCTGAGAATGGTTCCTCGTTCGTTGAGAAAATAGCCTTTGCAAATACGCTCAGTCAAACGTCCTGGCCACCATAAAATACTATTTTCCCAAGTAGTCCTTTATAAACTTATCTTTTTCTTCAACGGTGTCGAACTCAAAAGAGACGGACGCCGGTTTTATTTTGACGTCACGGGCGTTGCTCTTGGTGATGAGGGAGACCTCTTTCTCATAGTCCTCATCTTCGTAGCGGTATCTCTTCACAAGGGCTTCGGTCTCTCTTACAGAGAGCTTGTTGTGATGGATCGTCTTAACTGCCTCTTCAATCTCGAACTGATCAAGCCTTAATAGTGCGCGCGCATGTCCGTAAGAGAGTTCTCCGAGCATGACTTCTTTGACGACTTTGTCTGGCAAAGAAAGAAGACGGACGATATTCGTGACTTGGCTTCTAGATTGGTGCGAAAGCTTTCCGAGAGTAGTTTGCGAATAATTGAACTTCTCAGAGAGGGCGGCGTAGATAAGCGCCATCTCGATGATGTTGCCTTCCCTTTCGTCACGCACGTCGGCAAGAAGCATGAGGAGGACCTCTTCATCGTCCACTTCTCTAATAATGACAGGCACCTCAGCAAGGTCGATGTTCTTCGCTCCGAAATACCTCTTTCTTCCGAGGATCAGTTCATAGCGGTCGCCTTTGCGCCTGACCACAAGCGGATTGAAAAAGCCCTTCTCTTTGATGGATTTTCCCAGCAAATTGACGGTTTTTTTGGAAAATGTGACTTTATTGACGTACGAATTGTCGTCGATTTTTTCGAGGGGGATATTGATCGAAGCTACGCTGCGATATTCCTTCTCCATTTGGAGAATGACATCTTCTTGCGAGAACTTCTTAACGAGTTTGCTAAGCGATGAGACGTTACTCTTTTTCATGCTCCAAAACCTCACGGGCAAGAGCGAGGTAGGCAACCGCGCCACTCGATGATGGGCGGTAGTCGATCACGGATTGTCCATGCGCGCTCGCTTCAGGGAGAGAAACGTTCCTTGGGATCATAGTCACGAAGGTATTCTCATCGAAAAGGCTTCTGACTTGGGAGACGATCTCATTGCACAAAGAGGCTTTGGAATCGTACATGGTCATGAGGAAGCCCTCAATCTTTAAAGCCGGGTTGTAGTTGTTTTGGATACGGTTAACGGTGCTAAGCATCGAAGCCACTGCTTCCATGGCGAAAAACTCGCACTGTATCGGGATTATGACACTTGTTGAAACAACAAGTGCGTTGAGAGAAAGGATACCAAGGGAAGGTGGGCAGTCGATGACGATGAAATCATAGTCGCGCTTAAGATGGCTAAGGGCATCGGCCAAAACAGCGAACGGCGTAACAACACCATGTGACTGCATATAGGCTTCAAGATTAGCCAAACGAAGATTGCTTGGGACGATATCAACGCCCTTGCAGTTCGTTCTTCTGATGATCGCGTTTATGTCAGCTTCCTTGATGCAAGCGTCATAGACGGTGTAAGCCAAAGAAGTGATATCAAAGCCAAAACCACGGGTGGAATTGCCTTGCGAATCGAAATCAATCAAAAGCACCTTTTTGCCATAGTTCGCTAAAGCACTAGAAAGGTTGATGGCCGTCGTTGTCTTTCCGACTCCACCTTTCTGATTGGCAATGCTTATGATTCTCGTCATAAAACTATGATATTCCAAATATTTGGAAAAATCTAAAAACCTTCGCAAAACTAGGTTATTTTACAAAGGCTTCTTCTGGATTTCTGCCCAAGAACGAGGATACTTCTTTTCGGTCTTCTTCTCTTTCTTGAGGATGATGTTATAACGGACTCCCTCATCATTTGGGAGAGCTTGTTCGTTGATATTGATTACCTTAAGGTAAAGTTTTTGAACCGCTTTCTTGGCGTCAGCGAGTTCTTCTTTTCCTTTGGCGCCTTTCATGGCGATCATAAGGCCCTTCTCTTTGATGAGAGGGACGCAGACTTCAAGAAGGATATTGAGAGGAGCAACCGCTCTGGCGGTAACAATATCAAAATGCTCTCTCATATTGAGATCTTCGCCGCGTGAATTAACCACAAAAGCGTTCGTAAGGTTGAGTTCTTTAATAACCTCATTGAGGAAAGTGCATTTTTTGCACGTTGCATCAACAAGGGTAACGACGCATTTTGGATAGGCGATGGCCCAGACAAGACCTGGGAAACCCGCTCCGGTACCTAAATCGCAGATGAGTCTGTCATCAAGAAGATCATGGCTAGTTGGAAGGAGGCAATCATAAAAATGCTTTTCGACGATCTCTGGTTCATCGGTGATGGCCGTAAGATTCATCTTCTCATTCCACTCCTTAAGGAGTGCAGCGTATTTCTTAAAACGCTCAACGGTCTTTTCGTTAAGTTCAACTCTGCCTGATAAGAGGCTCACCATCTCTTCGTAAGTCATAAAAGACCTCTCTTCTTCATCGTCAAAATGATAATCGAAATGTCGGCAGGGTTCACCCCTGGAATGCGGGAAGCCTGACCGATCGTGGCAGGATTGACCTTCTTGAGCTTTTCTCTGGCCTCAAGACGAAGACCTTCCCAAGAAGAATAATCTTCCCCTGCCGGCATCTTGATGTTCTCAAGCTTGTGGTTGCCTTTGGCGTCCTTCAATTCTTGGGTGATATAGCCCTCATATTTGACTTTTGTCTCAAGAGACAATACAGCGGCATCATCGAAGTCGCGGTAGCTTTCCATCTCTGGCATGAAGCTCATGATCTCGCGGAGATGAAGTCCTGGACGTTTCAAAAGCTCGTAGCCTCTATGTCCGATCTCGTAATCTGTGAAACCGTTAGCGAGGAGATATTCCTTAAGTCCTTCTTTGTCAGAGACGACTGTGTTCTTAAGTATTTCAATCGCTTCAGCGATTCTCTTGGTCTTGTTTCTATATTTGGCGATTCTCTCTTCGGAGGCTAAGCCAATCTCGTAGCCTTTCTCAGTGAGTCTATCGTCCGCGTTGTCGTGACGGAGAAGGAGACGATACTCCGCTCTCGAGGACATAAGACGATATGGTTCATCAACGCCTTTGGTGGTCAAATCATCGATCATGACGCCGATGTAGGCTTCATCTCTTGCGAGGACGAAAGGACTTTGTCCTTTGATGGCTCTGACCGCATTGATGCCCGCCATAAGACCTAGAGCAGCCGCCTCTTCATAACCGGAGGTACCGCAGATCTGACCAGCGATGTATAAGCCATCGTATTTCTTGGTCTTTAAAGTGGAGTCGAATTGGAATGAGGCCACCGCATCATATTCGATTTGGTAGGCGTATTTAAGGATTTCGGCATGCTCCAAACCTGGAAGGGTATGGACAAGCTTCTCCTGAAGTTCATGAGGGAAGCCGGTGCTGAATCCTTGGAGATAAATCGATTCGCCTTCTTCGAATTCTGGTTCAAGGAAAAGCTGGTGGCGTTCCTTGTCGGCAAAACGAACGACCTTGGATTCGATCGATGGGCAATATCTAGGACCAACGCCTTTGATGACGCCATTGAAGACAGCGGACTCAGAAAGGTGTTCCTGAATCATCTTGATGGTCTCATCTGAGGTATAGATCAAATAGCAAGGAAGCTGATTCTCAAGAGGGGTGAATTCCTTGGTTAGGTATGAGAAAGCGAGCTCTCCATCCATGCCTGGCTGGATTGAAGCGTTCGAGAAATCGATCGTGCTCTTCTTGATGCGAGGAGGCGTCCCCGTCTTGAGACGGAACATCTCGATCCCCATCTTTTGGAGACATCCAGAAAGACCATGTGAGGCTTCTTCGCCATCAGGTCCTTCCTCTTTGACCATCTGTCCGGAGATGATGGTGCTCTCCATATAGGTTCCGGTCGTGAGGATGACCGCCTTCGCGGAAATCCTTTCGCCTTCTTTGGTGATGACACCGCTCACTTTGCTCTCGTCATAGATGAGTTCAGTGACCTGACATTCCTTGATTGAGAGATTTGGAACGGTATCAAGATAATCCTGAACGTGCTTTGGATAACCTTTCTTATCGACTTGGGCGCGAAGGCACTGAACGCCTGGGCCTTTGCCGGTGTTAAGCATCTTGATCTGAAGAGGATGGTAATCAGCGAATTGACCCATCATTCCACCAAGGGCGTCGATCTCACGGACGACGATGCCTTTTGCGCTTCCACCGATATGAGGGTTGCATGGAGTGTTGGCGATCATCTTCTTGTTGAGGGTGCACAAAAGGGTACGCATTCCAAGATGCGCACTAGCTGCTGCAGCTTCTACTCCAGCATGCCCACCACCAACGACAATTACATCAAAATCCACTGCAAAACCTCGGTATTTTATGTTTTTGTCTAGCCGACTGAGTCGGACATATCGAGCTTAATGAGACGGTTGAGCTCAATCGCGTATTCCATTGGGAGCTCTCTTGAGAATGGTTCAATGAAGCCCATGATGATCATGTTTGTCGCGTCTTCTTCGCTGATGCCACGGCTCATGAGATAGAAGAGTTGTTCTTCATTGATCTTGGAGACTGTGGCCTCGTGTTCGATATAGGAGGTCGCGTTGTTGATCTCGTTCTTTGGATAGGTATCGGAACGGGATTCGCTATCAAGGATGAGGGTGTCACACTCGATGTGTGCGTGGGCGTTTTCCGCGCCTTCATGCATACGGACAGTGCCACGGTAATTGGCCACGCCACCATGAGAGCAAACGGACTTCGAAATGATATTCGAGGAAGTGTTCTTTCCGATGTGGATCATTCTCGCACCATTGTCTTGGAATTGATTTCTTCCACCGACGGCGATCGAGATGACTGTGCCTTTGGCGCCATCACCCTGTAGGATGCAGGCTGGGTATTTCATATTGCGGAGAGAGCCGATGTTGCCATCAACCCATTCCATATGGCCATCTTCCATGACAAGAGCCCTCTGTGTGACCATGTTGACGATGTTGTTGGACCAGTTCTGAACGGTCGTGTATCTGCATCTTGCTCCTTTGAGGACGATGATCTCAACGACTGCGGCGTGTAAGGATTCCTTGCTGTAGATTGGGGCGGTGCATCCTTCAACATAGTTGATGGAGCTGCCTTCGTCGCAGATGATGAGGCTTCTCTCGAATTGTCCTGACTTTTCGTTGTTGATACGGAAATAGGACTGGAGAGGTTTATCGAGCTTGACGCCTTTTGGAACGTAGATGAAAGAACCACCGCTCCAAACTGCGCCATTGAGGGCGGCGAACTTGTTGTCGTTGAATGGGACAACGGTGCCGAAGTATTTCTTAAATAATTCTGGGTAAAGCTTTAAGCCCATGTCAGCCGAGAGGAAGATAACGCCTTTGTCTTCGGCTTCCTTGAGCATGTTGTGGTAGACGACCTCGGATTCGAATTGGGTTGTCGCACCACTAAGGTACTTCTGCTCAGCCTCTGGGATTCCAAGCTTTTCGAACGTATTCTTAACGGCCTCTGGAACGTCTTCCCACTTTGTGGATTCGCTGTCAGCGACCCTGGTGTAGTAATGATATGAACCGAAATCGAGGAAAGAAAGATCTGGGCCATAGTTAGGAAGAGGAAACTTCTCAAAAGTCTTTAAAGACTTTAGACGGTACTCGAGCATCCATTCTGGCTCACCTTTGATCTTCGAGATTTCTCTGACAACCTGTTCGTTTAAACCAACGCCGGTTGAAAAGATTTCCTTAGCTTCGGTTTTGAAATTGTATTTGTATTCTTCTTCAAGGAACTTGGTATCTTCTGTCATATCAGTTTCCTTTCTTTTCGAGGTCCTCAAGCATCTCTTTGAGAGCTGTCCAACCCATGGTTGCACAGTGGATTCTAGCGGCCTGTTTTCCGGTATTCATGAAGACGATAGCCTCATCGAGGACCGAGTCGTCGTATTCCTTCTCGTCGATCATCTTGAGGTATTGCTCAATCATGTATAAAGAGTCTTTGTAGTCTTTGCCGATGCACTGCTCACAGACAATGTCTGTGGAAGCGGTTGAAATCGTGCAGGCGGTCCCTTCCCACATCGCATCGACAACCTTGCCATCAGACGACTTCAAATAGATATCGATGTCGTCGATGCAGTTTACAGCGCTCGAATGGGTCTTGGTGTATCCTTCGCCAGTTGGGACGCCTTTGTGGCGAGGGTTTGAATAATGGTCCATGATGATTTCACGCATCATCTGGGGATTAAGCTCAAAAGTAGGCATCTAAGAACTCCTCCTTTGCGTGTTTGACGGCTTCGACGAGAACGTCGATGTCCTCTTTGGTGGTATAGAAGTAGAAGCTTGCGCGGATGGTCGCTGGGGTGCCAAGGAAATCATTAAGGATCTTGGCGCAGTGATTGCCAGAGCGGCAAGCGATACCTTTGCTATTGAGGAAGGTCGCGCCATCTTGGGCGAAGACGCCGTTGATGTTGAAGGTGACGATACCCGCTTCGGAGTCTTTGTTATAGATGGTTACGTTTCCGGTCTTCTCTAACTGTTCGACCGCGTATTTCTTAAGTTCTTCTTCGTGGGCGTTAATGTTCTCAAGGCCGATGTTCATGATGTACTTAACAGCAGCATCAAGTCCGATGATGCCTTCGAGGTTGACGGTTCCGCCTTCGAATTTGACAGGAGCGTCAAGATATGTGGCTTTGCCACACATGTTGAATCTCGCGTTCATTCCGCCACCGGCCATGAATGGGTCGGTCTTCTGAAGAAGATCATATTTTCCATAGAGAACGCCGATGCCGGTTGGGCCGCACATTTTGTGTCCGCTCATGGAGAGGAAATCGCAATCAAGGTCTTTGACGTCGATCTTCATATGAGGCACGGATTGAGCGCCATCAACAACAAGGATCGCACCATGTTTATGGGCGACTGCGGCGAGTTCTTTGATTGGGGTGACATAGCCAAGGACATTGGTGACCTGGGCCACTGCGACGATCTTGGTTTTCGGACCGATGGTCTTCTCAAGGTTTTCGGCGGTAAGTCTTCCTTCTTTTGTAAGAGGGATGAATTTGGTGACCGCACCGGTCATCTCGCAGACCTTGTACCAAGGAAGGACGTTTGAGGCGTGCTCCGCTTCGGTGAGAAGAATCTCGTCCCCCTCTTTGAGGAATTTGGCGCCATAACCAAAGGCGACAAGGTTGATCGACATGGTCGTGCCAGCCGTGAAAACGATCTCTTTGGATTCAGCATTCAAAAGCTTGGCGAGGGTGTTTCTCGCTTCGGCGATTTTCTGGTCCATGTTGTAGCAAAGATCGTAATCGCCACGGTGAGAATTAGAGGTCTCGTGGGTGTAATAATTGGAGACGGCATCAAGGACACAATCAGGTTTGAAAGTGGTCGAGGCATTGTCTAACCAGACAAGTGGTTTGCCTTGCATTTTGATGCCGTTTCTAAGCATCGGGAAATCGTTTCTCAAAGATTTGAAATCAATCATTTTAGAAACCTCCTTCAATGATGGAATCGATGCGATTTTTCACATTTTCATCAGCAAATCCCGCTTCGATTGGCCTAAGGTAGCCTGAAGCGATGAGTCGTTTTGCCTCTTCTAAAGAGACGCCACGGCTTTGCAGATAATAGAGATGTTCTTCGTTAAGACGACCAACGACTGCGGCGTGCGAGGCGCTCACATCGTTGTCATCAATGACGAGGGCTGGGGATGCAATGCCATCGCTTTTCGGATCGAAGACGATGATCTTTGCAACCTGCTTTGTGTTGGTTTTGACAGCGCCTTTTTCGATGGTGCCGGTCCCCTTGAAAATGAGGCGGCTCTCATCTCTTGCGATGCCATAATTAGACATGCTTGCGGTCGTGTGCGGCGCGCTATGGATGACAGAAGTGATGAACTCCTTCTTGGAATCCTTGGTGCCCATTGAGGAAAGATGCCAATTGCACTCAGCACCTTCTTCGAGAAGCTCAACCAAAACCTCAATCTTGCCTTGGAAGACGCTGAAATCAGCCATATAGGCTTCGAAGTCGGCATCGCGATGGACTTTGACGACGATCTTGGAGCTTTCGAGTTTCTCAAAAGACGCGATGTTGAGGGTCAACTTCGTGTCTTCCGGAACATCAATGCTTAACGACGCAGGAAGGTTATCAATGTAGGAAAGGGTTTTCTCACTTCTCATTTTTGACAGCTTCTCTAGTTGCGCAAACGCCAATCGAGACCTGGTTCATCGCTGGATTGATCTCTTTGGCGATTTCGATGCCGAGCTCGGTTTTGATCCACTCATAGCCTTCGGTATCGACACGTTTGATAATCTCTGGGCCACCGGAGACGACGATGCGTCCGTTGATGATGATGGCGGCTCTGGTTGGTTTGACAAGATCAAGTAATCTTGCGTAGTGGGAGATGACAAGGATGCCCGCTCCCCTGGCGTGTTCTTCATTAATGACATCGGAAACGACGTTGATCGCATCAACATCGAGACCGGAGTCGATTTCGTCGAGCATCGCGATCCTTGGTTTGAGGAGTCTCATCTGAAGGATCTCATTGCGTTTCTTCTCACCGCCGGAGAAACCTTCGTTGAGGTTACGGGAATTCATCTCGAATGGGATGCCGACCTCTTTGTAGGCTTTCTCAAGCTCACGGTAGAACTGGAAAAGGGCCATTGGCTTTTCACGATGTGAATTCATGGCCGCTTTATAGAAATCCGCGCTGTTTAAGCCAGGGATTTCGGCTGGATACTGCATGCCAAGGAATAGACCAAGCTGGCTGCGTTTATCTGGTGACATGGCCAAGACATCCTGGCCGTCGAAAGTGATGGAACCTCCATCAACGGAATATTTTGGATCACCCATGATGGTGGCGATCAAAGTGCTCTTGCCGTGTCCATTTGGACCAAGAAGAGCAACGGTTTCGCCCTCATCCATCTCAAAGTTGAGCCCTCTGAGAATCGATGTCCCTTTAACTGAGACATATAGGTCTTTGATAATTAGTTTTGCCATAGCAACCTCCTAAAAGGCGTGAATATTCTAAAACCCTCAACTTAAACTCACAATCAATGTAGTAAAAAATGTTACAAATCGCATTAAAAAACATAGTTTTTGGTATTTATGAAGCCTGCATCGCCTTTTTGCGTAATTTTGTTGTTGCACCAATTCTCTTAAGAGAATAGACTTATCTAGCATCGTTTGTGCAAGGAGGAACGAGTCCACACTTATGAAGAAAACGAAATGTGCTCTCGGCCTGGTTGCGTTTGCTACCTCTGTTATGGCCCTTTCGGGCTGCGGCAGAGCCACCGCTTCCAAAGACGGCGTCATTATGACCTACACCGACGCCAACGGAAACCGCACCAGCTATACGGCCGAGGACTTGCTCAAGAACTATCAGTCTTACAGCAGTTCTTTGAGCAGCGAATTTGACAAGATCTATGAAGTTCTTGTCCGTCATTACTATGACCAGGACGCCCAGTCCACTAAATTAGCTTCCCTTAAAGCGGAAGCCACCAATAAGGTTTTGTCCGACAAGCAGAAAGCAGCAAACAACGCTGCCAACAACAAGACCTCTTATGAAGCTGAATTCCAAACCTATTTGGATGCCGCTAACGTCGACAACGTTGACCAGCTTTATGAAAAGTATCTCTACGACGAAGAAAAGGCTGACTTCCAGAATGAGATCTATAACACCTACGGAACCGGCGACAACACCGTCAACGGTTACGAGGCTATGAAGAATGGCTATTACATGAATGGCACCACCCTCACCGAAGCCTTCCCAGAATCCAAAGATAGCAATGGATTCATCTGGGGCCGCGGCTCTGAAGGTTGGCTCGGCACTCAAATGCCATACCACATCCGCCACATCCTTATCAAACTCAATGGCGGCGGTGATAAGAAATACACTCAGGATAGAATCGCTGAAACCGCTAACGAAGGCGGCGAGACCACCAAACTCACCTCGACCCTCTTCCGTTTAGCCGGTGCCACCATCGGCGCCGATGGCAAATTGACCACCGATACCGATCGTTGGACCTTCGGTTCCATCGCCAAGAGCTTCTCCGATGATGAAGGAAGCGCCAAGAACTTTGGTGAATACGGCATCATGGAAAAGACCATGGCTCAGGACCTTGTCCACGAATTCAAACTTGGCACCTATGCCTTTGAATCCCTTTATAGCGCGAGAGAGAAAGCTTCCCCAGAGGCCTACAAGCTTATGCCAGGTCTTGAGGAAGACGCTGCCAGTGCCGCCGATATCGACACCAAGCAGACCCTTCTCGACAGCAACACCACAGTCTATGACTACTTTGCAAACTTCGATGATGATAACGATGGCACTCCAGACGGTGTAGGTCAGATTCCGTTTGGCGCCGCTATTGCCTTATATGATACTAAGAAGGTCGTCACTGATGCCGCCGGCAACCCTGTCTGGAACGACAATCAGGATTCTTTCTATCCAAGAAACGTCATCTATAACAAGTACTTCAACAAACACAACGTCTGCGTCATCACTCCAAACGTCATCGGCAGCAACTACAAGTCCGCTCTCCTTGACGATGCGAGCAAAGCTTCCGCCGAAACCATCCTTGGTGGTTATGCCTTAAGCGCCGATGGCAAGAGCGTCACTGCTGAAGACTTCAAGGGATCCTATAGCGCCCAGCTCGGTGCTCTCCCAGGATTCAGCGTCGACACCACCAACGTCCTTTCTGGCGCTGACTTCGCCCACAACGTTCTCACCAACGAAAAAGGTCAGGTTGTCTTAGCCGTCAGAGCCGGTGCCGGTTCTAGCTACCAGGGCATCCACTTCATGACCGTTGAGAGAAGCGCCCTTAACAAATACGGCCTCAAACTCGATGGCGCCAAATACGTCGAAGCTACCGCTGCTGACCTTGGCACCGTTACCGAGCTTGGAACCGTCGGTGGAAAGAAAGCCGAGAAGATCGCTTACACCAGCGCAGCCACTTCCCTTTCCGACTACTACACCCCATATGCTCCAAACGAAGTCGACTATCCAAAGTATGGCGAGAACAAAGCCGTCAATACCTACGTCAACTTCAACAAGACCGAGACCAATGAGTGGTCCGATCGTGTTAAGACCATCACTGCCGCCATCACTGGCTTCAACAGCAACCTTAACACCTACTACTTCCAGAGACTTTGCGAGAGCGGTGCCATCACCTTCGCCGACAAAGACCTTGAAGATTCCATCAAGAACTTCTCCGTTACCAAACGTCAGAGCTCTGTCGATGACAACTTCGAGACTTGGAAGAGAAACTGGCTTGAGTACGCTGAAATGCTCGAAGCCCAGCAAGCCCAGCGTTTCGAGAACTTTGGAACCATCAGGGGCGAGCTCATCACTGAGTTAGCCGCTATCTCTTATAGCCAGGCCAACCAGGATGTCCAGAACCTCGACGTCACCGTCGCCGGCACCACCAACTTAGCCGGACTTTGGAAGGAAGGAGGAGCCTGCTACTATGGCAAATAAATTTAAAAAGGTTTTAACCTTAACCGCCGCTGCTTTAGCGTTCGGACTCACCAGCTGCGACCAAGTCGAAGCTAAGCTCCCAGAAGACATGAACGTCCTCACCTTCGCTGATGGCGAGGAAGTCTACAACAACCAGCTTTCCAAAATCTACGATGCCCTTGTGAGCAGTGGCGACACCAACTCACAGCGCGTCCTCAACAACATCCTCTACCTCTATAGTGAAGCCACCTTTGGCTCCTTCTATGATGTGGTCGATGGCTCCACCACCACTTACGGCATCAAGAGTGCCGTCGAAGGTGGCGAGGGCAGTGCTGCCTTCTCCTCCTACATCGAAGCCCACAAGGCCATGCAGGTCATCGAGAATGGCTCCATCAACAAAGCCAAGTCCTTCACCAAGGTCAAGAACATGTACGCCGAGATCGTCGGCCGTATCTACAAGCAGTTCTACAGCTACGTCCTTGATGCCTCTTATCAGGACAGATCCCGTTTCTGCGAGGAGAAGTTCTACCAGGCTCAGGTCAAGAACTACTATGATCTTGGCGCTGCCTACTACACCACCGATGAGGCTAACTACTATGTCCCAGTGAACGGTGCTTTCCGTCTTGATGACACTTACACCGCTGACGATCAGCTCAAAGATTACTTCAAAGATCTCTTCGCCACCTATAAGAACTACATCGAGCTCAACATCCTTCCAGACATCTATAGAAGCGAATTAACCGCTCAGTATCTCTACACCCAGAACATCTACCAGATCCGTAACACCATGGCTCGTAAGATCGACTATGTCGCTCTCCAAGAGAACAGTGACTATAACGGTAAGGTCAAAGACTTGATGAATGCCTACTGCAAGCTCGTCGTCAACGCGGGCAAGCAGGACACCTATGGCTTCACCTGGTTAGACAGAGTCAACAAAGGCGCCGAAGCCGCTATCATCGCCGATACCATGGCTCAGGCCCTCTACACCGAAGCTGGCTGGACCCTCAGACACATCGTTGTCGGTGGAACCACCTACGACTACTACTGCGAATCTGTCTTCGGAACCACCTGCCTTAAGTACCAGAAGCTCCTTGATAAGACCACCCGTGACGAGAACGAACTCACCAACATCGAAAGTGACTTCACCTCCAACGGCGCCTACACCAAGGAAACCGGCTTCAAGATCAAACTCAACCAGCTCCTTGCTGACAACAACACCGAATACGATTGGTACACTTCCGGAACCCTCAACGGCATCCCAGCTGACATGGCCACCCGTGCCTTCAAGATTCAGGTTGCCAATGAGCTCGATGACAATGACGCCACCGAGAAGTATCTCCGCAAGATCGCCGATGACGGTGCTACCACCAAGAACGCTTACTTGATGCCAGCCAACTACGAAACCGGCACCGAATATCCATACTTGGTCCAGGATTCCAGCAAGTACTACATCGTCAAAGTCGAGGAGGCCACCAAGGCCGCTAAGCTCAATGAGAGCTACAAAAAAGACTTCTATGGCGAAGAGAAGGCTGAGATCATCGCCCGTAAGATCGCTTACATCTTAAGCAGCTCTGACACCTGGAAGAAAGCCGCCAACACCTACTACGTTGAGCAAATGGCTGCCATCTTCCACGATGACTACGTCCTCGAGTACTTCGAGCACACCTTCCCAGAGATCTTCGAGAACAATTAATCTCGAACTCAAAACAAAAAAATTGAGGCGGTTAATTCCGCCTCTTTTTTATACCTATTATTAATAAGGATATATAATTACTAAGAACATTCGAGGTTACATTATGAAAGACGTATTTTGCCGTATCATCGATGGGGAAATCCCATCAACCAAGGTCTATGAGGATGATGACGTTCTCGCCATCCTTGACATCTCCCAGACCACGAAAGGGCACACTCTCGTCATTCCTAAGAAGCATTACGATAACTTTTTGGCTTGTCCGTTAGAGACCATGGAAAAGGTCATGGCCGTCGCTCAGAGAATCGGACAGGCCGAGATGAGCGTCCTTGGCGCCAAAGGCGTCAATATCCTCACCAATGTGGGTGAAGTCGCTGGACAAAGCGTCAACCACTTTCACGTCCACGTCATCCCTCGCTACATCGGTGGCGAAGGCGGATTCCAAATCACCATGAAAGGACAAGACACATCCAGAATGGATCTGCCTCGTCTTGCCATGCAGATTTCTGACGAACTTAAGAACGAATAATTATTCGCGGTTCTTCTTTTCGTAAGAAGGAACGTAATAGGCTCTCCCATCGAGAGCGAAGATCTTTTCGGTGAACGACCCTAGGTCGGCATTTTCGACTGCCTTGTCGACGATGTTCATCTTCGCATCGAAGTCATCGATCATGGCAAGGGCCAAAGCCTCTCTGGTAAGAGGAGGGACTGGTGAGCCGAATTCTGGCTTAGAGTGATGGGAGGCGATCATATGCTCGAGGAGGGTGAGCTTCTCGCCTTCGATCTTGAGCTCTTTGCAAGCCATTCTGATTTCAGCGACCATGATGGAGATATGGCCAACTAAGTTGCCTTCGATGGTGTACTTGGTGGCAATTGGACCAGATAATTCGATGGTCTTTCCAAGGTCATGGATGAGAGCGCCGGCAATAACCCAATCGCGGTTCAGTTTGGTGTAGAGCTTGCAGACCTGCTCCGCTAAATCGGCCATGCAGAGCGAGTGATAAAGAAGTCCGCTAGCGAAGTTATGGTGATTCCTCACCGCAGCTGGATGGATGACGTATTTGTCGTGGAATTTGTTGACGAGATAGGTGACGACTTTCTTGAGGTCTTCGTCTTTGAGGGATTCGATGTAGGAGTTAAGTTTCTTCTCAAGTTCTTCCCTTGGGACAGGAGCCTGAGGGACGAATTTGGTGACATCGACATCGGAGACGGACACCTGGGCACCGGAAATGATTTTGAATTGGAGGCTTCCTTTGTATTTGAGGACCTCTCCTTCAACGGCGACGATGTTGCCTTCTTTGAAGACCTCTAAATCACCATCGAAAACATCCCACTTCTTTCCAAGGATGGATCCGGTTGAATCCTGAAGGGTGACGTTGAGATAGCTTCTCCCTTGGGTGGTGACGCATTTGTCGACCTGAGTGACAAGCAATTGGTTGAAGACGTGCTGACCGTCTTCGAAGTCTTTGATCATTTCCATTTATAGTACCTCCTCTAGGTATTGGTTAATGCTTTGGATCTCGTAGCCTTTCCTGGCTAGAGCGGCAAACATATGTTGCCTTAAGTCGTAGCCCTCGTATTTGCGTTTATATTGTTTTAAGAGGGTTTCGCCGGTGATTTTTAGATTTTTGGATTCGTTTTTGCTGCTTTTTTTGTAACTCGAGACCGCTTTAGAGGCGATGTCATATGAGAAGCCTCTTCTTTGAAGCGCCTCAATCGCTTTGGCGAGTTTGGCGTTATACGGATACCTGTCGTACTTCTTCTCGATTTGGGATGCAGCGATCTTAGCGTGCTCAAGCTCATGGGTGAATCTAAGGGCGTTCACGATCTCGGGAGCGATCACTTTCTTATGGAGAAGGTCGTCTTTGATTCTCTCTTCGCCGTAAAGGAGATTCTCTTTCTCCTCTTTGTATTCTTTGGCGAGTTCTTTGTCGTCAAGAAGGCCTGCTTTCTTTAAGCGGGTTATGACGTTGGCGACGCTTTGTTCCTCTTTCTGTTTGGCCTTGAGCTTCATGACGATCTCGAAGGTGCTGTAGCAGCCTTTGGAAGCCAAGGAGAGGCCATACTGATAGAGGCTATCCTGTTTGATCTTGAATAAGAGTTCCTGGTATTCCTTGGAAGAGAGCTCTTTGCCGACGTAGAGATAGTAATCGCTAAAGACATCTTGGCTGATCTCGACTTTGTCCGCGCCGAAATAGACACTCACCTTTCTCTTCTTCGGGGAAAAGGAGATCTTGGTTATCGTTTTACCAGTTCTTTTTGATGGCGCGTTCATAGACGTGCAAAATCCTTTCGTAGAAAGATTCCATGGAATATGGCTCTAAGCCTTCGATGGCTTTGGCAATTATATCTTTCTTTTTCTCAATATCGAGCGTGGACACCATCTCAAGCTTCTTGGCCATATCGACTTCATCGACGAAGAAGAAGCCGTTCTCATTGTCGGTGATGGTGTTCTTCTAGGTGTCGTCGTAACGGCAAAGGAGAACGATGCCTGAGGCCATCGCTTCCATGAAGGTAAGGCCTTGGGTCTCGGTGATAGACGCGGAGACAAAGACATCTCCCAAGTGATAATAGAGAGGGACGGTATCAGGTGAGACGGGTCCGACGAAGCGGACGTTCTCGGAAATACCAAGCTTTGTGGCAAGGGCTTTAAGCGGTTCGAGAGCAGGTCCTCCTCCCACTATTACAAATAGAGTCTTTTTCTTCGGTTTTTTGTATAAATATTCGGCATAGCCTCTAAGACACACGTCAATCGACTTCTCTTTGGCCACGCGGCCAATCGAAAGGACGACGAAGGTATCTTTGCTGATGCCAAGGTCCTCTTTGATCTCAGAGAGCCTTTCTTGATCGACGTTCTCTTTCTTGAAAGCGTCGAAATCGATGCCTGTTGGGATGACGTTGATATAAGAGTCGACGTTGATGAAACGCATGTACTCTTTGATCTTCTGGCTTGGGGTGATGAACTCATCCGCTTCCTTGGAAGTATGGCGGACGTATTTCCTGACGATGTTCTTGGCGATGCGGTCAAAGACCTTTCCAGGGACGTAATGGGTGTAGTCCTCATACGAAGTATGGTAGGTGTAAACCGTTGGGGCGCTTAAGTTGGTCGCGGCGATGAAACCGAACTGGCCAATGCCAGCGTCGGTCTGGATGTGAATGACGTCTGGCTTAAAGGCACGGAGGATCTTCATGGCTTTGCTGTTATAAAAGCCCGCCATACGGTAATCGTAGAGGAACTTAAGCTCAATGCCTTGGATACGGACGATATCCCCTTCTTCAAGAAGGTCGTTGCCATATGGGTTTGTGGTGAAAACCTTGACCTTGTGGCCATGGCTCACGAAAGCGCGGTAAAGGTTACGGGTGCTTGTGGCGACGCCGTTGATCTCTGGCGGGTAGGTGTCACTGAAGATTGCTACTCTCATCGTTAATCCTCATCAGGCGGAATTACCGTCTTTTTATTACTCTTCTTCGAAGAACCTTTGTATGGCTCATATGGGCCGATATAGTCATCGCCTGTAACTAGGCCATAGTCATTAAGTGAATTGGTGACCATCGTCTTCTTGATGGCCTTTCTACTAAGCTGCCTAGTTTCGTAAAGGGTCTCGCTAGAAAGCTTTCGCTGATCGTAGGTCTGAAGCTGAAGGTCGACGAATGTTTGACGCGAAGCGTACGGCAGTTGCTCGCCTTGGCCTCTCGAATGGTACAAAGCCGCAACGATACCTGAGGCGATAAGGACGAAGTAGAAGGTCGCGATACGCCAAAGAATTTGGGTGGACATAACGTTCGCCGAAGGAGTTCTGATGACCGATAAGCCAGTCTCTGTGACGGCGTATGTCTCGACGAAGAAGCCGTTGAACATGGAGTTATAGACGATTTCGGAAATACCTGCTCCGCCAGGGAGAGGGACTAAGCCGGAAACCATCTGATGGAAAGCGCTTCTGAAGCAAGCGTCGTTAAGACGGTCGAATCTGAAGCCTTCATTCGCGCCATAAGCGTTAAGCGCTAAGCCAGAGAAATATGGGATCGAGAAT
Source organism: Bacilli bacterium (assembly GCA_017540455.1). Lineage (GTDB taxonomy): Bacteria > Bacillota_I > Bacilli_A > RFN20 > CAG-826 > UBA4951. Next base: position 17,796 of record JAFYAZ010000025.1, read on the forward strand.
CTGATGGCGAGGATGCAAAGGAAGAGGAAAACGATGAGGATGGTGACAGGGATGTTGGCCTGCAAACGCCTAAGCTCAATCTTGAAGTTTTCGACCTGAATTCTTAAATTCTCACGGGTTTTGTCAGGTTTTTTGATAATTTTGATCTTCGCTAAGAAGCCGATTCCATAGTGCATGATGAAGTTATGGAACTTGTGGGAGTAGCTCATTAAGAAGAGCATCAAGATGACTCCGACGTTGACCGCGAAGCCGATGATGATGAGAGGGAGCATCGTGATGGTGCCATCCCATCCGAAGAAGGAGAAGTTTTCGATCTTGAAGGATTTGATGGACATGATGTCGTTCCACTCAAGGATGAGGGCGAAGACGTCGAAGATGATGAGGGCGGTTTGGTAAAGGATGAACCACATGACCATGATGGATGCGGCATTAGAGACCTCGATGCCCTGCTTCTTCATCGTGTAGACCTGCATGACCTGACCACCGCTGGCGCCTGGGGTGACGTTGTTATAGAAAGCGCCGATCATCGCGTTAGCGAGGCCTTGGTGGAAGTAATACTTCCTCGTGTATAAACGGCAGAAGACAAGGATGATGAGCGCTTCGATGAAGTAGGACAAAAGCATTAAGCCAGCGATAACGGCAAGCCAAGCTGGGTCACCGTTTGCGAGAGCGTTTCCGATAATCGTGAAACCTTTTTGGATGTCGCCTTCACCAGCGCTATAAAGCGAAAGGAGCAAAGAAAGAAGGGTCAAGAAAGTGACGAGGAGAAGACTTAAAATAGCCGTCTTCTTGCTCGACTTGTGTTTTTCTTTCTTCGGAGCTTCGAATATGAACTGCTCTTTTTTCGCCATAAGTAAAAACGTTTAGTCTCAGTTTCGAGACTAAAAGAATTCTATCACGAGTGTCTTGCGCGATAAACCCGCGTATACGCGAACTAGCTGAGCAAGAATTTAATATCTTCGATATTGAGCTTCGAAATTGCTTCGTCTCCGCTCTTGATTACTTGATTATAAAGCTCACGTTTGTTTTCTTGAAGTTGAATAACCTTCTCTTCGATCGAATTGTGACAAATCAGTTTCACAACGGAAACTGGTCTCTTCTGTCCGATGCGGTAAGCGCGGTCTGTGGCCTGCTCTTCTGCAGCGACGTTCCACCATGGATCAAGATGGAGGACGATGTCCGCTCCATGGAGGTTAAGACCAGTGCCTCCAGCCTTAAGGGAAACGAGCATAACGTTAACGTCGTTTTTCGTGTTGAAGCTCTCGGCCATGCTTAGACGATCATCGGCCTCTGTAGCACCGTAGATGTAGTAAGATTTCACGCCGGATTCTCTTAAGAGAATAGTTAAGTGATCAAGGACCTTCGTGAAGGAAGAGAAGACAAGGACTTTGTGACCTGCTTCCACTGCAATCGTGATGTATGAGAGAGCGTAGGCCATCTTGGCGGATTCCTCGCTGAAACCGTCAAGGAAAGCGGATGGGTCGACGCAGATTTCGCGAAGCCTTGTGAGGAGAGGCAAAACGGAGAAGAGGCCCTTCTCGGAATACTTGTCTCCTTTGGTTGGGTCTTCCCTCTTCTGTCTGATCTTATTTCTCGTATCGACAAGGACGGCATCGTAATACCTCCTTGCCTCATCGTTCATCGTGAGGGTGATAATCTCGGTTGTCTTCTTTGGAAGATCTTTGAGGACTTCCGCTTTAGTTCTTCTGAGGAGGAACGGGGTGATCTTTCTAGACAAGGATCCCCTGGCTTTAACTTGATCTCCGGCAAGAATGTACCTTGTCTTGAAGATATTGAAAGAATCGAGATATCCAGGCATTAAAAAGTCAAATATCGCCCACAAATCCGCCATGGAATTCTCAATAGGTGTGCCAGTTAGGGCGAATCTGCAAGAGGAATTCAAAGTGCGGACAGCCTGGGATTTTAGGGCTGCACCATTCTTGATGTATTGAGCCTCGTCGGTGATCAAAACCTCGAACTGTTTGTTCTTGTAGAGGGCCTCGTCGTTCCTCATCGAATCGTATGAGGTGATGAAGAATGATTTCTTGTTGTTCTTGATCTTCCCGATGGCTTTGACTCTTTCGTCTTTGGTTCCATCGATGACAAAAGCCTCTAACGATGGTGCCCAACGTTTGAATTCGCTTAGCCAGTTATAGATGACGCTCTTGGGAGCGATGATGAGGGACGGCTTTTCTTCCTTAAGACCTTCGAGGAAAGAAATGACCTCAAGGGTTTTTCCTAAACCCATGTCATCGGCGAGGATGCCGCCAAGGTGATATTTATGGAGAACGGCGAGCCACTTGATGCCGGCTTCCTGATATGGTCTAACGACTCGCTTCACCTCTTTGGTTAGAGAAATCTCTGTTTCCTTGAAGTTGGAGATGTCGTCGATGATGCGTCCGACAAAGTCGGAGAACTCGATTTTCGTTCCTTCTTCTTCAAGAGCAAGGAGTTTGAAAGCTTCGTAGATTGGTTGCTCATCCACTTCCATCTTGTTGGTCATCTTCACGGATTCCTTGATCTCGGAAGCGACGCTTAAATCCTCATCCTTGAGGAGGATGTAGTCTCCACGGAGGAGAACGTATTTCTTCTTCTTTTTGTAGGAGTCGAGGATCCTTGAAACCTCTTCGGCGGAGAATTCCTTGGACTTAATGGAAACGGATAGCCAATCGATATTGTTCTTGATGCTGATGGCAAGAGATTCCGGTCTCCTCACTTTAGTGTTCTGGAGTTTCTCAGAAAGCATGACATCGGCAAGGCTCTTAAGTTTGGTGAGATCCTGCTGGAGGAACTTAAGAATCTTATCCGCATCTTTGAGAGCACCGTTCTCTAATCCTCCGACGTTCTCGAGTTCTCTATCGAAGGCGCTGAGCGATGCTTTGTAGTAATAATTCTCATCAAGCTCATCCCTGTCTTTGATTTCGCCAAACAAGGTGTAGATGGTTCTGAAGATGATATGCCCTTCTTCATTCATGTCGAGATAGAGCGAGATGCGTAACTGATTCTCATCCTTTGGCATCGTTCCGTTGAGGGAGTATTCCAAAGGAATCTTCTCGAAGAGGATGTCTTTGATCGCAGAGAGATCGACGTCTTTGTGTTCTAAGAAGAATCCGTAGACTCTGCCCATTGTCTCATTTGGGAAATGATAGACCTCAATGAGGCCTGCGCTCTTATCGAGAAGGATGATGTGCTCAGAATTGACAATGCTTCTAAACATCTCGACTGTTCTTAATGGAGGCTGGAATTCGAGTTCCTCGCTAGGAAGGACTTTGTATCCGGCTTGATGAACTTCAGAGTCGACATAGTATTGCTCGTTGCCAAAATGGACGTATTTGCCACGGACAATATTGAGAAGCTTGGCCAATTGGCTAACACCTAAAGTAACAGGCGTGCTTGTGTTATATTCCTGCCTGCGGTTACAGACGTTCACGAAGAACTTAAGTATCTCTAAGCTCGTCTCATCAAAGACCTCTGGGGTTGGCATGAGAGAGTATCTTCTGAACTTATACATCTCACCGTTCACGAAACAGTTGATGAAGGTCTTGAGGTTCTCGATCTTGATGGATTTGTCATCCTCATCGTTAAGAGTGATCTCAACGGTGAATTTGTTCTCATCAAGTATTTGTCTAAAGGTCAAAGCGACCTCAATCTTTCCTAGTGGGGTGTACTTCTCCGCTTCTTCTTCCTTGGCCTTTTTCTTCTCGTCAACCTTGATGAAATTCAAAAAATCCTTGCGAATCCTTGCTCTTTTTTCGATTTGAGCGGCAGAAAGAGGCATTATTGGCTTTATTGAGTTGGCGATTGGCTTATAGATTTCACTCAGTTCATTAGCTGGGAGCGAGGTCTCTTTTTCGAAGAGATAAACATATAGGGCTTTCTGTTCTGGAAGTAATCCAACAAACGGAGAGTTCTTGCCAAAACGCTCAAGAGGCCTTCCATCCCCCTGCACCTCAAGATAGATGTATTGCGATTCGCTTGGAGTGGAATCCAAAGAGAATGCTTCATAAACAATCGTCTCGTTGTCTTTGTCATAAGAGAAGGCAACACCAAAACGACCACTCTCGAGTTTCTGGAGAATGCTGTAAGTGGTTAACCCCTTGCGATATTCAGCGCACAGCGCTTTCCCTATTTGCCCTGCCTTAGTGAGAAACATGTTTCACCTCGTGAGGATAGACGCCCGCTTTCGAAAGCATATTGTTCCTTGAGGCTATCGCTAGCCAGATGGAACGATATTCGTTATTAGAAGACACGCTCTTAAGGATGAATGGCTCAAACATGGCCGTGTCCAAAGAGAAGTCGTGAGAGTAATCGAGATAGAGAAGTCCGTAGAAGAGGTCTTCCACCGCTTCTTTGGTCTTGGCTTTTGGATCTGTGAGTTTCTTTTTGACGAGATTCGTGACTTTGTCTTTTGTCTCGACATCTAAGTCTTCGCGGCAAAGATAGACTTCCTTACAGGAAAGCTTCTTGATCGATAGAGCGTGCATATGTTCCGGGAATAAAGAGCCATCACGGAGAAGGACGGCATTGAGGAAGGACTTGCTGCCAAGAGCAGGCGATATACGTTTAGCGACTTCTTTGAACCTATCCTTGCTCACGTATTTCCTTAAACGGAGATAGGAATCGAAATCGCTGTCGAACTCATAAAAGGCATCAAGAAGGAACGATTCAGTCTCTTCTTCGTTGCCGTAATCTTTCAGGTATTCGTAGATATTCTCAGGAATGTATTTCTGGTTATGGTTCTTGTTCAAGAATTTGATGATCTTCCTAATGGAATCGATATCTTTGCAGTCTTTGGCACCTTTGATCGCTTCTCTATAGAAGTTCGGATTAGAGGAGAATGGAACATGGTCGATGAGCGCACATGCAAAAGGCGCGTACACCTGGAGGTTATTAGGAATAACGACGGAGCTGCTGTTGAGGATGGAGACCGCTAAAGGCTTGTCTTTCTTGTAGACTTCCATGAAGCCTTTTTGAGCGAGGAACGAGAATTTGTCTTCGCTAAGGAAAGCGTTGAAGAGCTCCCCTAACGAATAGGCGTTTAAGTCCTTTGCGGTTTCAATCGCTTTGGCAACGAACTTCTCACTGATGCCTAAGTTATTGACCGCTTCGACGAAACATCTATGGACGCCGCCTTCAGCATCGCCATAGTAGAAAGCCTTGTAGCATGTGGCGACATATAACGCTGTGGCGTTTTCTAACTCATCTAAGCTCAGTTTGTCTTTGAGGTTGATGAGGTCTTCCTTCGCTTTGCGAAGACCATTCAGCGACTTCCTCGTATATGCGTCGTTAATGGAACCAACGATTCTCTGATACGTTCCCTTTCCGACTTCTTCGGTCTCTTTCTCCGTGGAAGCGGCAAAAGAATAAAGAACTGCAGCCTCATGTTTGCAGTTATGCGGATATGGGCATGAGCATTCCATATCGACGAGCTTGTTCTCGCCATCGAAAACGAGATGGACTTTATATGATTTGCCACCCGTTCCCTGGACCGAGGCGTGGACATGATTGTTGGCATTCAAAATGACACGGACTTTGCCGCTATTGAAGTAGTCCTTTCCCCTTTGGAGGATCTCGGGAGCGAATGTTGAGAAATCAATTGAATATAGTTTCACGAGGATATCTTATACCCTCATTTGTTACTAGCAAAATCTTTTAAATAGTCGAAATTTGTTCTTTTTCGATGGTTGCTAGCATTCAAAAAGGCAAAAATGCTATACTGAACGGCGTTTATGAGACAGAAAACGAGAATATTAAGTTGCTATTGCGACATGACGGGAAACTGCCGTCTATCTAACCTCCTTAAAATCATTCAGGAGATCGGTGCGAGAGACATCGCCAATAGAGGTTTTGGAAAGGACAAGATCTTTGACCAAGGCATGCGTTGGGTTATCTCCAGAATCGCCACAAAGGTGAACCGCATCCCTGCTTATGATGAGGAGATCGAAATCGTCACTTTCCCAGAACCACCTAAATGGTTCTTCCTCCCTCGTTATACCGTCGTTCTCGATAAGGATGGCAACGTCCTTCTTGAAGACGAAACCATTTGGGCCGTCATTGACTCCAAGACTAGAAAGCCAGTCCTCCCGAGTCAGATCAATTTTGATATCGAATACAAAGACGAACGTGAAAAAACCTTAGCGGTCGATAGCAAAATCGTCCCTCTTGAGACGGATAAGACCCTCGACAGAAAGGTCCTTTTCACCGATTGCGACATCAACCAGCACATGAACAACACGGTTTATGTCGAATGGGCTTGCGACCTTCTTGGAAGCGAATACCTTAAGAGCAAGAAGCTCGTCGATTGGAGAATGGCCTACCACACAGAAGCAAAAGAAGGCGAAACCCTCACGATGAAGTACGCCTTAAAGGATGATGTGCTTTATGTCATTGGCCAAGTAGGCGAAAGAAAAGTCTACGAAGTCTGGCTAAAATTCGAATAACGTCAGCAAAACCTGCTTAAATTTATGCTTGGGCGGAGGAAACTTCGCCCTTTTCTTGTAGTCGGCAGATCGCCATGAAGGCAGTATATGCATCGTGTTTGATGACGATGCTTGGACCCTTTCTCTCAAGGAGATTCTTCTCAGTGAGGGACTTGATGATGCTTAGGATCTTCTCGTCTTTTTTGATCTCGCCATAGACTGGGAGATATTCGTGTTCCTTGGACTCGCCTTTGAAGATGTCTTTGATCGTTGAAAGAGGAAGCTTATCGACGCTTTCATTCAGAGCGATCTCACAAAGGCTCACGATGGTCGCGCTTTCTTCGAAAGAGAGACCTAAGAGCTTTAGGTATTCGGAAAGATTCTTGTTCTGGAATTCCTCTAAGACCGAGGCATCAAATGGGAGAGGATCGTCCGTGTAATTGAGAGCCTCTCTAGCGCCACTCTCATAAGGAATCTCGTCCATGAAGGTGTCGACAGGCTTCTCGCTTTCGTTTTTGATTTCGTAATCGTTCGCATAAAGGATGCTGTCAGCGATGAAATGGTTATGCATCCTGCAGTTGTCATTGATGATATTAAAGGCTTCGAGGGAATACCCTTTGCTCAGTTTGTATAAACCCAAGGTCGCATAGAAATATGCGTCCTTCTTATAACAGTAGTCGTTCATGAATTCTCTTACAGCGATGTCATCGCCTAAGCCCACCAAGGCTTTGAAAAGGATGTGCCTGGCTTTGTAATTGTCTTCCTTATCAAGCATCAGCATCTCTCTGCCTAAAGAAACGGCGATCTGATACTCCCCTGCCATGTAGAACTGCTCCATGAGGGATTTGCTGAAGCGGAGGAATGAGGCGGTCGTTGTCGACTCGAAGAACTTGCCGATGTAAGGTTTGTATTCCTCGTTCTTGGTGAAAAGCTCTAAGCCTTTGGTTTGGATATCTAAGCCCTTGGCGGCGTATTGAGTGCTGTCTTTGGATTCGAGGGCGAGAAGCTCGCTTCTGGCATCAAAATTAAGAGGGTCAAGTTCGATGGCTTTCTTGAAGTGGGCTTTGGCTTCTTCCTCGTTTAGAGTATTCTCGCCTTCGTAGAAGGCTTTGTACGATTCAGAAACATCTTCGCCTTTTTTTCCGAAAATCTCCGGATGTTGCGCTATATAAGGAGTGAGGTCATCGAAATCACGGATCTCGTCCTTATGGGTTCTAGCGTACTCGCTTAAGATGTAGATCATCTCATCCGTTGTGCGTTTCATGGCTAAGATGATTTTACCATTATTTGGCCGCCAATATAACTGAGGGGAGAACACTAAATTGGACGAATCATATACTAAACGTATATAATAAGTCGTTTCCAAAACTAAATGAATTACACTAAAAAGCCAAAAGTCATAGTCGTCGGAGCCGGAGTTGCCGGACTCACCACGGGGATTTATCTCCTCGACAATGGTTTTGACGTTGAGATTTATGAGAAGCATTACATCGCTGGCGGAGAATGCACCGGCTGGTACCGCAAAGGCCAATATATCGATGGCTGCGCCCACTGGATCGTCGGCACCGAACCAACAAGCGAGCTCTATCCTCTTTGGGAGCATATCGGCGCGTTCGATGGCAACCCAGAGATCTTCCCAACCGAATATCTGACGAAGTTCCAGCTCAAAGACGGCAGGTTCTTCACCTTCTATAGCGACCTCGACAAGCTCGAGAACGAATTCCTAACCTTTTTCCCAGAAGACAAGAGAGCGATCAAGAGATTCCTCAACACCGTCAAGGTCTATCGTTTCACCCATATCCCAGTCAAGAAGCCTCTCGACCTCATGAACTGGTTCCAATATCTCGCTTATGGCATCTCCCTTCTCCCGATGGCGTTGCCATTCGCCCACTACAAGCACGTCTCGCTTGAAAGATACATCAGACACTTCAAGAACGAAGACCTTAAGAGCATCTTCCTTAGATTCCTCGATCCTGGATATAATATCCACTCCTTCTTCTATGTCTGCCAGACCTTCTCCAAAGGAGATGCAGGCGTCGTCGAAGGCGGTTCCCTTGCCATGATGCAAAGGGTTGCTGAGAACTTCAAAAGAAAAGGCGGCAAGCTTTTCCTTAACACTCCAGTCGATGAGGTCTTGATTGAAAACAAGACCGCTTACGGTATCCGTTTAGAAAACGGACAAGAACTCCGTGCCGACTATGTCGTCGCCTCAACCGACGCCCACCACACCCTCAATAAGCTGCTCTTACGCGGCAAAGTAAGAGACAAGGGATTTGAAAGGCAGTTCAAGGATGACAAGGCCAACCCTGTCCACTCCTCAATGATGCTTGCCTATAGAACCACCCATAACATGACCGATTATCCGCGCATGATGGATTTCATGATCGACAAGCCATTCAATTGGATGGGCTGCGATTACACCCACTTCGCGATCAGAAACTTCACCTTCGATAAGTCTCTCCCATCCCAAAATGGCGAGACGCTTTTGACCGTTCTTCTTCCAACAAATGAAAAGGTCTATCAGAGCCTCAAAGCCTTAAGCCCTTCCGAATACAAAGAAAAGAAAGCGGAATTTGCAGGGATTTTCACAAAACTCATTCTCGAAAAGACCGGACTCAAAGAAGATGAGTTAGAGCTTCTCGACGTCACTTCCCCTCTCACCTACGAACGTTACACGAACGCCTATAAGGGTTCATACATGTCATTCGTCACAACCGACAAGACCCATGGTCTAATGCGTCCAGGCCTCATCAAAGGCTTAAAGAATTTCGTCATCGCCGGACAATGGATCATGCCGCCAGGAGGACTTCCAATCGCCCTCTTCTCTGGCAAGCACGCCGCATACCGCATCACCAAGATGGCGGGCAAAAAGTTCCTCAACAAAGAAGAAAAGGCCCTTGCCCTCTTGAAACGTTTTTCGATTGGCCGTTAATATTTAATCATCATGAAAGAAATAGTAATGTCCCAAGAGGAGATTCTCTTTACGACCCAAAAAATGGGTGCGGAGATCACCTCCGTCCTCAAGAAAGAGGACAATATCCCTGTCTGCTTAGTCGTTATGAGAGGCGCGATGGCTTTCGCTGCCGACCTTTTGAAATCAATCAAGACAGACGTCTTCATGGATTATATCCATGTCTCTTCATATGAAGGCACTTCAACGAATGGCGTCATCCATCTCCACTTCGACGTCCAAACCAATATCAAAGGAAAGACCGTCCTCATCATTGAGGATATCGTCGACACAGGTTATTCGATGGAATACCTCATTGAGCACTTGAAGTCGCTTGGCGCGAAGAAGGTCTTAGTGGCCACTCTGTTCGATAAGGTAGTGAACCGCGTCGTCGATGTCCCTATCGATTTCGTTGGCAAGGTCTTAGACAAGAATCAGTTCTTAGTCGGCTATGGCCTTGATTACAATGGCCTCCACCGCAACGTGCCGTATGTCTTTATCCCAACTGAGGAGGAAGTTGCCTCTTGGGACAAAGAGTTGGCGGAAAGAAAATAAAGAAAAAAGGTTGCCTCCGAAGGGAAGCAACCTGTTTTTTAATCTTAGGCAGATATTAATATCTGTAGGTTCCGAAGATTCTGTCGCCGGCATCGCCTAAGCCTGGGCAGATGTAGGCGTTTTCGTTGAGCTGTCTGTCGAGAGCACCAACGATGAGAGGGATATCTGGGAATTCTTTTTCGAAGACTTCAACGCCCTCTGGAGCGGCGATGATGCAAACGAAGTGAAGCTTCTTGGCACCATGCTGCTTAAGCATCTTGATGGCATCGACAGCGGAGCCGCCGGTGGCAAGCATTGGGTCGACAACGTAGACGTCCATGTCTTCGATGCCTTCTGGAAGCTTGCAGTAGTATTCGTGAGGTTCGTGGGTAACCTCATCGCGGTATAAGCCGATATGTCCGACTCTGGCGGTTGGGACGAGGGCAGTGAAGCCATCGACCATACCAAGTCCAGCGCGGAGGATTGGAACGAAGCAAAGCTTCTTGCCAACGATCATCGGCTGAACGGTTTTCTCAATTGGGGTCTCGATCTCGACGCTCTTGGTCGCGACGTGCTTAAGGGCCTCAAAGCCTTCCATCATGGCGATCTCTTTGACGACCGTGCGGAATTCGCTGGTTGGGGTGTTCTTGTCACGAAGGATGGCGATCTTGTGAGTTAAGACTGGGTGATTGAGATAAGTGACGTTTGGGTACTCTTTCATATTAGGAAATTCTCCTGTTTTGAATATTGTACCTTATTCACCTTCTGCTGGGGCAGCTGGTTTGTCTTCTTTCTTATCCTTGAGGATGAGGTTCATGACGATGCCAAGGATCATGGCAACAGCGGTTGAGCTGATGGAGAATCCGACCTCGCCAATGGCGAAGTTGATGGCAAGTCCGCCGATACCGGCGACAAGGATGGAGGAAGCGACGAAGATGCTCTTGGTGTTGCCCATGTCAATCTTGTTGGCCATGAGGATCTTGACACCGGAGCTGGCGATGAAGCCATAGAGGACTAAGCTAACGCCACCGCAGATGCAGCCTGGGATGGTCTGAACAATGGCCATGAGTGGGCTGAGCAAGCCAAGGATGATGGCGAAGGCGCAAGCAAGAGCGATAACTCCGGTGGAAGCGACTTTGGAGACACCGACGACGGCGACGTTTTCGCCATAGGTGGTGTTGGCAGCGCCGCAAAGGCCGCCGGAGAGAGCAGTGGCAACGCCATCACCGATGAGGGTGCGGTCGAGGCCTGGTTCTTCGAGAAGGTTCTTCTGGATAACGCCAGACATGTTCTCGTGGTCACCGATGTGTTCGCAGATGGTAACAAGGGAGACTGGGATGAAAAGCATAGCAGCCTGAGCGACACCAGCACCAGTGAGAGGCTGGCTATTTTCGGCTTGGAGGAAGAGGAATTTTGGATAGTCAATGAAGGCCTGAATTCCACGGAATTCACCGTCAGCGTTGACGAAGTTATTGACGATTGGTGAGAGATCAACAATCTTGAAGTACTCATTACCAGCGCCATAGTAGCCAATAAGAGTGAGGATGAGGGCGAAAACGTAGCCAGCGGCCATACCGATGACGAATGGGATGAGGGAAAGGGTCTTCTTGCCATAATGAGCGCAGACGCCGGTGACAATCATGGCAACGAGACCAGAGAGGATGTGAAGTAAGTTGTAACCACTGACTAAGACGATTGCGTCGTCGGCTCTTTCGGCGCCGTAGACAATCATGCTGTAGTCACCAGCAGTGTTGGCAAGGTTGTTGATGGCAGAGCCAGCAAGACCAAGACCGATGACCATGATTACTGGACCGATGACGAGTGGAGGGAGAAGTTTGTTAAGCCATCTGACTCCGCAGAATTTGATGACGATAGCGATGATGACATAAACGAGACCGACCATAGCCATGCCGATTGGTAAGAGCCAAAGGTTTGGTAATGGCTGGGTTTTGGTGACGCCGATACCGACAGCAGTGATCATTGGGCTGAGGTAGGCGAAGCTCGAGGCCAAGAACATTGGGCTCTTGAACTTTGTCATGAAGAGGTAGAACAAGGTGCCGACGCCAGCGCTCACAATGGTTGGAGCGATGAGCAATTGGGCAAGGCTTTCTCCAGAGGCAGTTTTGTAGCTGCTGAAGACGATAAGAGGGACTGTGATGCAAGCAACAAACATCGCGAGGACGTGTTGGATGGCAAGGATCACGGCCTGTCCCTTAGATTTTGGAAATTCGTCAACATCGACGAGCATTCCGTTTTTACGGGTTTCTTCCATGATTTTTACTCCTTTCATCTAGAAGAAAATTTGAAGGCAATTTGCAAAAAAAAGAGGCTTAGAAACTTAAGCCTCGATAATTAACAAATAGCTTTCAAATGGGAGGACGACAAGGGATGAAAAACCCATTTCATAACTTTCTCGGCAGGATGAAATGGATTTACACAAGACGCTCATCGTTCTTTTCCTGTCAAAAAATATAAACAAAGAGGCCCTAAATTGAAAGAAAATTTTTAATTTTTTATAGGTATTTTTTTGCTGTCTCTAATGAGGGACCTTCATGAAAGTCACAACTGGTGTGTCTTTGAACAAATCGCGGCCCTTGAGATCGGTAAGTTCAATAAGGGTAATGATGCCAACGACTTTGCTGCCGTTCTCTTCGATGAGCTCTTTCATGGCCTTGAGGGTTCCGCCTGTGGCCATAAGGTCATCGATGAGGACGACTTTCATTCCTGGCTTTATGAGGAACTCTGGAAGTTCGATAACGGCTTTGCCGTATTCGAGGGTGAATTCTTTGGCGATGGTGTTGCCTGGGAGCTTGCCCTGCTTTCTCGCCATGATGAAGCCAACATTGGCCTCAAGAGCGACTGGGCAACCGAAGATGAATCCTCTGGATTCTGGTCCGATGATGACATCGGCGCCCCACTCCTTCACATAGGAAGCCATCTCTTTGATGGCGGATCTGAAGGCGTCTGGGTTTGCAAGAAGAGGAGAGATGTCTTTGAAGGAGATTTCTTTGGTTGGGAAGCCTTCAATGACACGGATGTATTTTGAATAGTCCATGGGTTTTGTACCTCAATAATTAGCTGTTTGCGGAGTCTTTGTGGCCGATCGCACTATAAACGCCACTGAGTGGGACGTTGTTGACGATGCGGTCGATGGTTTCTGCGATAACAGTCGAAAGGCTGACGACTCTGAAGATACCAAGCTCCTTGAATCTCTCTGGGAGAGGGATGGAATCGGAGACGATGATGGAGTCAAATGGGTTCTCTTCTTTGAGAAGGCTATAGCATGGATCGCTAAGGACGGCGTGGACAGCCATCATGCGGACGCTCTTGGCGCCATTGGCCTTAAGGGCCTTCGCACCGGCAATCGCACTTCTGCAGGTATCGATCATATCGTCGATCATGATGCAGTCTCTGCCTTTGACGTCACCGATGATGTTCATGACTTCTGGTTCGAGTTTGTTGTTTCTTCTCTTATCGATAATGGCGATTGGGGCATCAAGCATCTCAGCAAGGTCACGGGCACGGTTAACACCGCCGTGGTCTGGAGAGACAACAGTGACGTTCTCGCAGTTTTTGCAGCTCTCGATGACATCGTTTCCAAGAAGAGGAACGGCAGTGAGGTCATCGACTAAGCAAGAGAAGAAGCCCTGCTCTTGAGCGGCGTGGAGGTTGACAGTAACGACACGGTCAACTCCGGCGGTCGTAAGAAGATGGGCGACAAGGGCGGCAGTGATTGGCTGACGTGGCTTGGCTTTTCTATCTTGTCTCGCATATCCGAAATAAGGGACGATCAGATTGATTTCATGGGCGCTTGCTCTACGGAGAGCGTCGATGAAGATGAGGACTTCCATTAAGTTCTCGTTAACTGGTGGGCAGGTTGATTGGATGATGAAGACATCCTTGCCTCTAACGGTATCGACCGGTTCGACGATCGTTTCCCCCGAAGGGAATTTCTTGATGATTCTTTCTCCCAAGGTGACGCCTAATATCTCGGCGACTTTCTCTGCCAAATCCTGGTTGGCACTGAGGGAAAACAGAACCGCATTATCCAACATT
>JAFYAZ010000026.1 GCA_017540455.1 Bacilli bacterium
AGGTCTTCTCTACCGCCGAAGACAACCAGCCAGCCGTCGACATCATGGTTTACCAAGGTGAAAGACAGATGGCCCACGATAACAAATTACTCGGCCACTTCCAGCTTTCTGGCATCAAACCAGCAAGACGTGGACAGCCAAGAATCGAAGTCACCTTCAGCATTGACGTCAACGGTATCGTCAAAGTCAGCGCCAAAGACCTCGACACCCAGCAATCTCAGGACATCACCATCAGCGGTTCCAATGGCCTTTCCAAAGAGGACATCGACCGCATGATCAGAGAAGCCGAGGAAAACAAAGAGGCCGATGCCAAGCGTAAAGGCGACATCGAGGTCAAGAACAAGGCTCAGACCTACATTGACCAGATCAACCAGACCTTAGTCGAACAAGGCGACAAGCTTACCCAAGAGCAGAAAGACGAACTCATCAAGATCCGTGACGAAGCTCAGGGCGCTATGGGTGCCAACGACATCGAGAAACTCCGCGAGATCGTCGGAAGACTCGAAGACACCGCTGCGAAAGCCGCTCAGTACGCTCAGCAAACCGGCGCTAACCCAAACCCAGGAGCTGATGCTTCTAGTGCTGGACAGACCGGTGCCGACGATGTCGTCGATGCCGATTTCACCGATAAGAAAAACTAATCATCATCTACGAGGTGGTGGCGTCAAAAACTAGGCGCCACCAGCCTTTTGTTAAAAAGGAGTAAACAATGGCAGAGGCAAAACGCGACTATTATGAAGTCCTTGGCGTGTCCAAAAGCGCGTCCAAAGACGAAATCAAAAGCGCCTACCGCAAACTAGCCAAGCAATACCATCCGGATATCAACCATTCTCCTGACGCCCCAAAGAAATTCGAGGAGATTCAGGAGGCCTATGACGTCCTCTTCGACGATTCCAAGAGAAAGCAGTACGACCAGTTCGGACACGCTGCCTTCCAGCAAGGTGGATCGACAGGAGGAGCGGGCAACCCATTCGGTGGAGCTGGCTTCTCAGGCGCCGGTTTTGGCGATGTCGACCTCAATGACATTTTCTCTAGCTTCTTCGGAGGCGGAAGACGCAGTTCAAGAAGCGCCAGCGGGCCACAGAAAGGAAACGACGTCCTCATTCAGCGCACGATTTCCTTCATGGATTCCATCAAAGGCACCCATCTTAGCGTCCCTATCACCTACGATGAGCCTTGCTCCCATTGCCACGGCACTGGTGCAGAGAGCCCAAGCGATATCTCAACTTGCCCATATTGTGGCGGTCGCGGCTACACTTTACATACCCAAAGAACCCTCTTTGGCACTATGCAGACCGAAGGTCCATGCGAACATTGCCATGGCACAGGCAAAGTTGTCAAAAACAACTGCAAAACCTGTGGAGGCAGCGGTTACAACCGCGTCCATAAAGACCTTGATGTCAATATCCCAGCTGGTATCAACAATGGCCAGCAGGTCCGCGTCAAAGGCAAGGGCGAAAGAGGCATCAATGGCGGAGAAAATGGCGACTTATACATCGAAGTCCGCATCAAGAAAGACCCAACCTTCACCCGTGATGGCAATGATATCCACATGGAACTTGAGCTATCCTTCGTCGACTGTGCCCTCGGCGCGAGCTTAGACGTCCAAACCGTCTATGGCTCGGTTGAGGTCTCAATCCCAGCGGGAACGCAGCCAAATCAGATCCTCAAGCTCAAAGGACAAGGCGTCAAAGACCTCCGTACCGGACGTCCAGGCGATCAGTTCCTTCACGTGAAAGTCACGACGCCAACGAATCTATCGTCTACTGAGAAAGATTTGCTCAGACAATTCCAAAAAGAAGAGCAAGCCAAGCTCGGCAAGTGGTGGAACAAAGGTAAAAAATAAGATTAAGGTCTCACAAGGTGAGGCCTTTTTTCTTGCTCGTATGCGTGCGAAGGGGTTATGCTATGTCTTGTATTAAGAAAACTATTTATGCCTACTTGTAGAAATTGCCATCGCACAATCGGAAAATTTGATGCCGACGTTTGCCCATACTGCGGAACAACCGATCCAATTGATTCTCAGTATCGGACCAAAGATATGACGTCTTTCATCGATCCTCAGAAGCCAAAATCTGGCTTATATAGGAGTAAGAGCCGCAAGACGGCTGCTTTGCTTTGCATGTTGCTCGGCTTTGCCGGCGCCCATGATTTCTATCTTGGCTATAAGAAAAACGGACTCATCAACATCATCTTTACCCTTTGTTTCGTCGGAATCATCGGTACTGTGATGCTTGTTCTCAATCTTACCCACGTTATCGAATGGTCAATCCCTGGCGCATATCTTTTGCCATTCGCGGCCGACTTCCTTTTCCATGTCGGCTATGGCTTACGTTACCTTTTCAAAGACTCCCTTAAAGACGGGAATGGAGTGTTCCTTCGCTAAAAATGGAACGCTTCTTCGGCCGAGTCGAAGGGGAGAAGGCCTATATCAGCCCCGACAAAGCACATCATTTAGTGCGTGTTTTGCGTGCGAAAAAGGGCGATAAGGTCGAAATTGCCGATACCGGTGAGCTTTATCTTTGCGAGATTAAGAACCTTGATCCGCTCGATATCAGCGTCATCGAATCCTTATACAAACCAAAACCTCTTCCTTTCACGGTTGTTTTGGCGTTCGCTCTCCTTAAAGGCGGGCATGATGAACTCGTTCTCCAAAAAGGAACTGAGCTGGGCGTAAATGAATTCGTCCCATATATCTCTAGTCGCACGATCGTGAGACTAGACCAGAAAGACAAAGAAAAGCGCCAAAGCCGTTTCGAAAAGATCGTTCTTTCTTCTTGTGAGCAATGCAAACGTATCGATATACCAAAAGTCGACGAGATCTTATCTTTTGATAAGATGACCGATATGAAATTCGACCGTGCTTTCTTCGCTTACGAAGGACTATCGCATGAATCTTTCAATCTTGCTGCCGAAGCCGCAAAGGTCAAGGAAGGCGAAAGGGTTTTGCTTATCGTTGGTCCTGAAGGCGGATTTGATGAGAAAGAGGTCGCTCTTGCCACCAAGAAAGGCCTAACGCCTGTTTCTCTTGGACAGAGAATCCTCCGCGCTGAAACCGCCTCAATATACATGGCCAGTGTCTTTTCATTCTTAGGGGAGAGTAAATAATGACCCTCTATCAGCTCTTAGCAGACAACCAGGCGCCAACATCGTTCGATCATGGCGATGAAATGGCTTTCTATAACCGTTATTCCTACAAACTATCGGATAACGAGCCTTTTGCCTATCTTTCCAAGATGGTTGACTCCTTTGGGATCATCAGAGCAAATATCGTTTTACGCGCCATCATGAACAAAGAAGAGATTGAGAAGGAATTTTTCGCTCATTCAAAACTCCTTGAAAAGAACCCAGACCTCACTCCGATGAAGGAGTTCATGGACAACGTCACCAGCACCTTGCCTTATCTTGAGGTTGGTGGTGAAAAGATCTATGTTCCGATTTTCCCATCTTCCTTGGCGTCCATCTATACGAACTCCTACGAAAAGCTATCTGTCCCGCCATACAAGAAACTGCTTAAGGATTACGAGGCCGCTCTCATCGATCCGTTTGACTATTATGGCCCAGCCTTGTATGACTCATATTTCACCAAACTTGTTATCATCCGTAAGACTGAAAAGTCGATGGCGGCTTATGATTACGATGCTGAATGCATCTATTTCATCAACGAAGAAGGTAGGCTTGACGCCAAGATTGCCTTATTCGACAAAGGCTTAACAAAGCCATTAAAGAACCATATGATTCCACGCATCCAGAAAGTCGTTGATGCGTATTACGAAAACGACAGAGATAAGATGCTCAATGTCCTTTTAAAGGAAAAGCTAATCTCTGACGCTCTCAGGAAAAAGGCTGACGAGAAAAAGAAATGAAGTTCTTTGTTTTTTCTCTTGGCTGCAAAGTTAACTCCTACGAGAAAGACGCCATAAAAGAAGCCCTCATCCAGAGAGGCGACGAAGAGGTGTCTAAGCCTGAAGAGGCTTCTTTGATCGTTGTTAATACCTGTTCAGTCACGGCAACAAGCGATCAAAAATCCCGTCAGCATATCCGCAAATTCAGAAGACTGTCGCCCGACGCGACCATCGCTGTCATGGGTTGTTATTCAGAAGGCCACCTAAGTGAAGCTGAGACTCTCGGGGCTGATATCATCATTGGAACCTCAAAGAGAGATAAGCTTCTTTCCTATATCGACGAGTTCCAAAAGAACCACAAGAAGATCGTCGATGTAACTTATCTGTCTAGAAAGAAGATATACGAAGAATTGCCTTCGAGTGCTTTCACGAATAACGCCAGAGCCTACCTCAAAATCCAGGATGGATGCGACAAATTCTGCTCTTATTGTCTTATTCCGTTCGTTAGAGGAAACTCCCGTTCAAGAGCCAAGGAAGACGCTTTGAAAGAGGCAAAAGCCTTAGTCGATAAAGGTTATCAAGAGCTTGTTCTTACCGGCATAGAGGTTGGTTTCTATGGCCTAGATCTTTATGGCAAGGAATATGGTTTAGGCGAACTTGTTGAGGACATCATAAGAGAGAATCCAACTCTTAAGAGGCTTCGTTTATCGTCGATCGACATCAGCGAGATTTCCGACAAGCTTTTCGAAGACTTCAAAAACTACCCAGCTTTGATGCCTCATCTCCATTTATCTCTTCAGTCCGGTTCAGACAGTGTCTTAAAGAGAATGAAGCGCAACTATACGACGGCTGAATATTTTGAGAAAGTCTGCATGCTGCGTGATATGTGTCCGGACATCGCTATCACAACCGATATAATCGCCGGCTTCCCAGAAGAAACCGAGGAGGAGTGGAAAGAGACCATGGATTTTGCAAAGAAATGTGCCTTTGCCGAGATTCATTGCTTTGCCTACTCTCCACGTAAAGGAACGGCGGCCGTTAAGATGAAACAAGTCGACAGCGCAACCAAAGATAGAAGATCCCATGAGTTGCTAGCGCTTTCCCGCGAACTCAGGGATAAATATGAAAACAAATTCTTTGGACAGGAAATGGAAGTCCTTTTTGAGGACTATGACGAGAAGAAAGGCTATGCCTACGGCCATACCAAAAACTACCTTCTCGTTAAGAAAAAGAGCGATCATTCACTACAAAAAACCTTCGGCCCAGTTCTTTATGATGAGAGCAGTAGAGCCGACTAGCGTTTTTCTTCGATAATTGCCATTATTTTTTAATCAGTGTAATGAATTCCATATAAGGTGCTATCGGCACTTTACGGATTTTTTATGACATTGACCAAAAATAATTTGACTAACGTAGGTTCTTCTTTATAATTATCCCAGTCCAACAAGGAGGATCGAAAAATGGCAGTCCCGCAGAGAAGAATTGGTAAAACCGCTAAAAGAAAAAGAAGAACTCATTTCAACCTCGCAGCCCCAGCTTTGGTTCAGTGCAGCCACTGTGGTTCAATGGTTAGACCTCACCACGTTTGCCCAGAATGTGGCTACTACGATGGTAAGGATATCCTTCACCTCAAAAAAGGCGAATAATCTGTCTTGAGTTAACGGGTGCTCTTAATCGGGCGCCCTTTTTTATTACTTAAAAAAGACTTAGAATTATATCCATGAAAGTTCTTTTGTATTTTGAAGGGCAAGAAGCCATCAAAACGAGCGGCATCGGCCGTGCTTTAAGCCATCAAATCAGAGCTCTTGAAAGCCAGGGCATCGAATATACCCTTAACCCAAAGGATGATTTCGATATCGCCCATATCAATACCCTCTGGGCCAAAAGCGGTGCCGTCTTGAGAAAATGCAAGAAAAAGGGTATCCCAGTCATCGTTCATGGCCATTCAACCTTTGAGGATTTCAGAAAATCCTTTAAGGCCTGGCAGCTCGTCGCACCTTTTTATAATTCGCGCATCAGGCGCATGTACTCACGCGCGGACCTTGTTATTACGCCAACCCCATATTCCAAAGGTCTTATCGAAGGATATGGCTTCGTTAAAAAAGTTATAGATATCTCTAATGGAATCGATCTTCAGGAATATGCTGAAAATCTCGATGCCCAGAAAGCTTTCAGAGAGAAGTTTGGCATTAAAGAAGGCGAGAAATTCGTCATGGGTGTCGGCTTCCCGTTCGAAAGAAAAGGAATCCAGGACTTCTTTGAAGTCGCTAGATCATTCCCTGATGTTAAATTCATCTGGTTTGGAGCTCTTCAGAAGATTCTGACCAACCATAAAGTCAAAGTCTGGGTTAAGAACCGTCCAGCTAACGCCATCATGGCCGGATACTGCAAAGGCGACCTAATTCATGGCGCATATCAGCAGGCGACATGTTTATTCTTCCCATCATTAGAAGAGACTGAAGGCATTGTCGTTTTAGAGGCTTTAGCCAGCCATTGCCCTCTTGTTGTGCGTAATATTGGCGTTTATGAACCCTGGCTCAAAGACGGGGTGAACGCTCACATCGAAAAAGATAACGAAGGCTTCGTCAAAACCATCGACTCTTTGCTCAAAAACGGTGAGAACAAAGCTATCCTCGATGAAGGCTATAAAGTGGTTGAGGCGAGAACCCTCGAGATCGTTGGAGGCAAATTAAAAGAGGCTTACGAGAGCCTCCTTAAATAGTTATTTGAGCCACGCTCTTTCAAGCAATGCACAATAGCTTCTTCCTTTTTCCGGAAGAGGCTTTTTTAGATTCTTGACCTCTTTCCATTCGGTCTTTACATTCTTCAAGTAAGTCTTGGTAGCGCCGTACTTCTTGTCGAGCGATAAATCAAAGAGAAGCGATAAATAAGAACGGAATGTTGTCTTCTTGAAGGCTTCGATAAGCGACTTATCTGGATTCTTCTCGAGATAGCTTCTAATGAGGGCAAAGACCCAGAGATGTCTTTCAGCACGGTCGGTGCGGTGGACGCTCATCGCGCTAGTTGGAACGTTCTTGTAGTAATAGTAGAGAGGGTCTTTGATGCAGACGACCTTCTTGCAATAAGAGAGCATTGAGATGCAGAAAGCGACATCCTCAAACATGTCTTTATGATCGGAAAGGAGAAGCAACGGTCTCTTTTCGATGATTTCTCTCTTCCACATCTTGGTCCAAAGAAATCCGCGGAACGACATGTCCCAAAGGAACGCGGTGATTGTCTCTTTGGTGTTATATGTTGCGCTAGAGGAGAAGGAGAAGGCTTTCTCTTTTTCCTTATCATCGACTTGATAAAAAGAGCAATTTACACAGTCAGCGCCGGTGTTTCTCATCGTTTTCACGAGAGTGGATAAGCAATCATTCCTTAGCTTGTCGTCAGCGTCCATGAAATAGATGTAGTCGCCTTTGCTATCGAGTATGGCTTTCCAACGGGAAAGAGCCTGGCCCATACGGTATGGCTCGGTATGGACTTTTATCTGATCTGGGTATTTCTCAGCGTATTCTTTGGCTAAGACCAAGCTCCCATCACCAGAATCGTCGATGCCCATGATAAGTTCGGTTGGTTCGCTAAAATCCTGGTTGAGGAAGGAGTCGAGGGCTCTTTCCAAAGTGTCTCTGTTCCTAAAGACAGGCATGATGACGGAAACGACTGGTTTGTTCATGCCGTAATGATAGCATATAAAACAGTCACTTAAGTGACTAAAAATTTGAAAAAGGTTGCAAAACACCTAGACTTCGATAGAATAATGAAGCACGAAAGAGAGGTGAATCCGATCATGCCAGTCAAAACAGTTCTTCGCGAAGGCGAAAATCTCGATGAGGCCTTACGTCGTTTCAAGAGAAGCGTCAATAAGAGCGGCATTCTCCTCGAATCAAGAAAAAGAGAGTTCTATCTCAAAACCGGCCTTCGTAGAAAAATGAAGTCCGAAATGGCCCGCCGTAAAAAGTGGTAAAAATCATCCCTCAGCAAAATGAGGGATTTTTTATTACGAGTTTCTGAAAAAACGGATTTCCAACTCTATATGGTAAGTGATGGGAATTTTTGTTTATCAGGGAGATGAGGAAGGCTGTGGCCTTGCCACCCTCAAAATGCTCCTCTTGGATCTGACCAAGAAAAAAGGCTATCGCTATCTGACTTCGGAGAAAGAGACGGATATCTCATTAGAGGATATCCGGCATATTGCTTTCAAAGAAGGCGTCGACATCAAGTGGAAGCGGGCATCTTCTAAGGAAGAATTGCTCTTAGCCACGAGTTTTCCTTTACTCATTCTTTTAGAAGGAAGCAACAAAGGGCATCTTGTCTACTTAAAGAAAGGCACGAAGAAGAAATTCCTGGTTTATGACCCTGCCATTGGCAAGAGATGGGTGAAAAAGGAGGATTTCATTAAGGATTTCTCATGCGTGTATGGTGAGCCCGTTCTCTTTAGCGTCGAGAACTGTCCTTACACAAAGCCGAAGATCTTTTCAAAAAAGGGGTTCTTCCTTAGTTCGCTCACATCTTTACTTGGAATCGCATCGCTTTATTTCGGCCTCTATTTATTAGGCAATGAGGATTCCTATATCGTTGTCGCTATTCTGCTTTCTTTATACGGATTACTGAGTGTTGGATCACGATTGATCAATGGTTTTTTCAGCCGAAGGTTCGATAAGCGGTGGCTCAAATACGTTCCTTCAAATTCGAAGAAGAAACTCGCTAAAAATTACGAGCGTTACTATGCTTTCAAGAGCTCAACCTTCCCAGCGGTCATGACGATTGTTGAGGGGGTAAGCGTCGTCTTTGGTCTTTCGTTCCTCTTTGGGCTCAATGACCCTTATTTCTATGTGTCCGCTATCGGGCTAAGCATCTATCTTGCGCTAGAAAGCGGCATTTTCAGAAAGAAGGTCGTCAAAAAGAAGGAATCGCTTGTCCTTGCCGAAGAAAATCTCCTTCAAGGCAAAGACAACATCCGAGAACAGCTCAAGAAGATGAGCTCAATAAGCAATAAGGCCTTTCAAATTGGGGAAGGTGCAACATATGTTCAAATCATCTATATGGCGGTGGCGATTGGCCTCGCGTTCATCCCTTCGATGATGAGTGAGAACTTCACGTTGAACTACTTCCTTTTCCATTTCTTTGGCCTCTTGGGACTTGGTCAAGGCATCAGGTCCCTCCTCAATTTCTTCGAGAACCGTTCCGAAAGAGAAAGAGCCTATATCTATTTCTTAGACAATTTCGTAAAAAAAGAAGACTCAAGATAATTTTATCTTGGGTCGTCATGTGCTAAAGTATTGCCGATATGGAAGTTGTATTTGATAACCCTTACGGAAAAGAATTCGATTGGCTTAACGAGAGGTACTCGGAAATAACCAAAGCCGCATTCTCTTACCTTGATGTGAAAGAGAATTACGAAATCGATGTTTCTCTCGTCGATGATGAGACGATTCATCAGATAAATAGGGACTATAGGAACGTTGACCGCGTTACCGACGTCATCTCTTTTGCCTTCAATGATGATAAGGACCCAAACGACCAAATCAACTCCTTAGAGGTGCAAAAGATGTTAGGAGAAATCCTCATCTGTTTGCCTCAGGCCAAACGCCAAGCAGCCGAGATTGGAAATACCCTTGAGCGTGAACTCTCATTCCTTTTCACGCATGGGCTTCTCCATTTGCTTGGCTATGACCACATGACACCAGAAGACGAAGCTATAATGTTCCCTCTTCAAGAGAAGATTCTTGGCCTCGTAGGAGATAAAAAATGAAAGTCGGATTCGTATCAATTCTCGGTCTTCCAAACGTTGGGAAGAGCACTTTAATAAACGCTATTCTTTCAAAGAAAGTTTCGATCGTCACTTGCAAATCGCAGACGACCCGCGACGCTATCATGGGCGTCTATAATGAGAAAGACCTCCAGATTGTCTATATCGACACTCCAGGGCTTTTCCCTGGCGATGAAGCCCTTTACCAGATGATGGAGAAGAGCGCCCGCAGATCCATGTCCGGCGTTGATGTCATCCTTTACGTCATCGACTCTACTTCGAAGAATTACTCAAAGGACGAGGAAACCCTTGCCTCAATCAAGAGCGACGCCCCAATCATCCTTCTTTTCAATAAGATCGATGATGTCAGGGTTGAGCAGATGGAAGCACTCCTTGCCCATTACAACGAGAAGTATCCAAACTACGAAAAGATTCAGATTTCCGCTAAAACCAACTTTGGTTTGAAAGATATCAAAAATGCGGTGGTGGCTCACCTTTCCGAAGGACTTCCATATTATCCGGAAGACGTTATCACCGATAAAGACAAGCCATTTATGGCCAAAGAAGCCATCAGAGAAGAGCTTCTCCGCTTCTTGAAAGATGAGATTCCTCACGAATGCGCAGTTGAGGTCACTTCTTTCGAAGAGAAAGACGGCGGAATCTTCATCAAAGCCACGATCGTTTCCGAAAAAGAAGGCCACAAGGCCATCATCATTGGAAAAGGCGGCGATATGATTAAGAAAATCTCCATGAGCGCTCGTCACAACCTCGAGAAGATGTGGCGTTCCCATGTCACGCTCATCTGCCGCGTCGAATGCGTCCCTGGATGGAGAAACGATCCTCGCAAACTCCAGAAACTAGGATATGGCAGAAAAGACGATTAAGAACATCGAAGGCATCGTCCTTCGTTCAACCCCATATAAAGAAAGTGACGCCATGGTCAATGTTTTGTCGCATGACGGTCTCTTTTCTTTTTTAGGCAGGGGTGTTCAAAAGAACATCAGCAAGAACTTCGCTTCCTGCCAACTTCTCTCCAAAGCCAAATTCTCATTGGTTGAACAAAAGAACGGTGGGTATGCCCTTTCAGAGAGCGAGGTCATTTCCTTGCCTGATGGCAAAGGGGATTTGACGAGATTAGCCATTTTTAGCTTCCTTAGTGAGGTCAGCGTCAAGCTCATCTCAGAAGAAGAGGCTGGTCAGATCTATCCTTGGCTTTGCCAAACCATGGATTTGCTCAAAGAGCCAGGCAAAGAAGCATCCAGTGCGTTGATTTACCTATGCCATTTGTTATCCGTCATTGGCTACGGTTTAGAGGTCAATGAGTGTGTCACGTGTGGCAAAAAAACCAATATTGTTGGCGTTTCCTTTAGAGATGGTGGCTTTGTTTGTTCCGATTGTGCCTCGCCTTCTATGAAGATGACACCAAGAAACCTCAAGATCCTCAGATTCTGCTTCAAATGTGGACTTGAGGATGCCTTAAGGGTCAGCTTTGAACCTAAAGAAAGCCTTTCTTTATTAAAGAACCTTATTAGTTACGTTGAAGATTTCACGGGCGTCAAAGTCAGAAGTCTTGAGTTGCTTTAAAAACCACTTTAAAATCAAAAGTGTTCACTTATAAAGGGTTGACTTTGATATTTGTCAACCCCCATATTATACTAGGCTCTCGTAGAGAGAATTTTTTATTCGAAAGGATTGATATGGCAAACAAAAACTCATTTGAGAAAATCACGACCCATCTTCAACAGACCGGTTATGTTTTTCCAGGTTCACAAATATATGGAGGCTTATCCAACAGTTGGGACTACGGCCCATTAGGCGCCGAGCTCAAGAAGAACGTCCGTGAGGCATGGTGGAAGAGATTCGTTCAGGAATCCCCAACCAACGTCGGCATTGATGCTGGCATTCTTATGAACCCACGCGTTTGGGAAGCCACCGGTCACGTCACGACCTTCAATGATCCAATGGTCGACTGCAAGGCTTGCAAAGCCCGTCACCGTGCCGATGAACTCATCAAATCCGAATTCCCAGATGCCGATGTCGATAACATGACCTTCGAGCAGATGGATGAATTCATCAAAGAGCATGACGTTAAGTGCCCAGTCTGCGGAAAGGCTGATTTCACTCCAATCCGTAAGTTCAACATGATGTTCAAGACCCACATCGGTGTTACCGATGACAGCAGCAGCGTCGTCTACCTCCGTCCAGAGACCGCTCAAGGTGTCTTCGTTAACTTCAAGAACGTCCAGCGTACCCAGAGAAAGAAGCTCCCATTCGGTATTTGCCAGACTGGTAAGAGCTTCCGTAACGAAATCACCCCAGGGAACTTCACTTTCCGTATCCGCGAGTTCGATCAGATGGAAATGGAATTCTTCTGCAAGCCAGGAACCGACCTTGAATGGTTCGCTTACTGGAAGGATTACTGCCTCAAATTCGTCGAAAGCCTTGGACCAAAAGCCGAAAACCTTCGCTTCCGCGATCATGAGCCAGCCGAGCTTGCTTTCTACTCCAAAGCCACGACTGACGTCGAATATGATTTCCCGGATCTCGGTTGGGGAGAAATCCTCGGTGTCGCCGACAGAACCGACTATGATTTGAAGCGTCACCAGGAATACAGCAAAGAGGATATGACCTACTTTGATCCTGAGACCAACGAGAAATACATCCCTTATGTCATCGAACCATCCATGGGTCTTGATCGACTCATGCTCATGGTCATGATGGACAGCTACGATGAGGAGACCTTGGAAGGTGGCGACATCCGTACCGTCATGCACATCCTCCCAGCTCTTGCCCCATACAAAGTTGCAGTTCTCCCATTATCCAAGAAGCTTGAAGACAAGGCTAAAGAAGTCCTTTCCGTCCTCAACAAGCATTTCCAGGTTACCTATGATGTCACCGGTTCAATCGGCAAGCGTTACCGCCGCCAGGACGAAATCGGCACCCCATACTGCGTAACCGTTGACTTCGATACTCTTGAAGACAACACCGTCACCATCCGCGACCGCGATACCATGCAGCAAATCCGCATGCCTATCGACGAGCTCGTCAAACATTTCGAAGACAAATTCGTATTCTAAGTTCGCTTAAAGGAGGCAATTGATGGCCTATTCACCTGAACTCATCGACGCATTATTGGCCCAAACCGATATCGTCGATGTCATCAAGGCTTACATCCCGGTTACCAAAAAGGGTCGCAACTACATGGCCCTTTGTCCTTTTCATGATGACAAGCACCCAAGTTTGTCCATCTCCCCAGAGAGACAAATCTTCAAATGCTTCGTCTGTGGAACAGCCGGAAACGCCATCACATTTGTCTCCAAATACGAGAAGATTTCTTATGGCGAAGCTGTCCGTAAGGTAGCCGATATTGTCGGCTTCCATGACGACAGACTCGAAAAAGAGGCCTTTGTCCCCAAGAAAGACCTAACTCTTGAACCTTTATATAACTGCATCAATGACTTGCAGAAGTTCTATGAGTACGACCTCAGCATCCCTGAAGGCAAGATAGCGAAAGATTACCTTGCCGAAAGGAACATCGACGAGGCACAGGTAAAGAAATACAAAATCGGTTATTCCTTAGCCGATGGCCGAAAGACCATCGAGTTCTTGCTCGCCCATAACCATTCCCTCAAGTCAATTGAGGACATCGGCATTGCCTTAGCGAGCAATAACGCCAAAGACGCTAACGCCGGAAGACTTATCTTCCCGTTATGCGATCCAAATGGCCAGGTCGTCGGATTCAGCGCTCGTAAGCTCAAGAAAGAGCAGGATCCGAAGTACGTCAATTCTCCTGAGACCCCAATCTTCCATAAAGGAAAGATTCTCTATAACTACCATAACGTCAAAGGAATCACCCGCCATGAAGGCTATGTCTACGTCCTTGAAGGATTCATGGACGTCATGGCTCTCGACAAAGCAGGAATTCCTAGCGCCGTCGCCCTTATGGGTACCGCCTTATCATCTGACCAAATCGCATTATTAAGGAAACTTAACTGCGAAATAAGGCTTTGCCTTGATGGTGATGCCGCCGGCCAAATTGGCATGATGAAGATCATCACTCAGCTTAATGCTGCCGGCTTGCAATACCGTTTGGTCAGCAATCCTAACGATCTACGCGACCCAGACGACATTCTCCAAGAAAGCGGTCCTGAGGCCTTAAAGGAAGCCATGTCCCATCTTGTCGATGCGATGGACTTCCAAATTAACTATTACCTCAACGTCAAGAAACTTGAGACACCTGATGAACGCCGCAAAGTCATGCTTTACTTCATTAGGTTCCTCAGAAATGTCCCGGCGGGAATCGACCGTGATAACTACATTGCCAAACTCTCAAAAGCGACTGGCTATGAGATGGAGGCAATCAGGTTTCAAATCAACCGAAAGATCGTCAGCAAAGAGGACGAAGAGGAGGCGAGCATCGCCGTTGATGAACTCGACTTCTCAAGACTCCACCCTGAAAAACTCCTCCAAAAGAGGCTTCTTAGGGCGGAACGACAGGCTCTCTACTATATGCTTAACGAGATGAGTGCAGTCAAATACTTCGAAGATAAGATCGGCAATTTCTATACATCGGTCTACAACCAGATCGCCAACTACATCGTCGATTACCAAGAGTCGCGAAAGGAAAGCGTTACATTGCCGTTGCTTATCAACGATATCTCGAACGCCAACGATGAAGACGCTGATACGCTTATCAGCCGTCTGACCGAAATATCATCTGAACGTTATTACCCGCCTTACACTGACCAAGGGATGCAAGAGGTAATCAGCGTCATCAAAGACGAGAAAGACAAGATATTCGATCGTGAGCAAACCACCAAAGCCATATCAAGGAAAGATGCCGACCCTCATCAGATCGGCGAAGCCCTCAAAGACTTTGCTGCCAGACAAAGAGAGCGACTCAAACGAAATAAAAAAGATTAAAGAAAGGAAGCAAAACCCCATGCCAAAGAAAGAAAAACAAGAACTTGCTGAAGAGAAGAAAACCAAGAAGTCTCCTGCTAAGAAAGCAGCCAAAAAGAAAGCCGAGGATGATGCTTTCGAATCTTTTGACGCCGGATTCAACGACGTCGATATCGATGATTCTGAGGATTCTGGCATTGATAAAACCTTAGAAGCCATCAAGAAACAATTCATGAAAAAGGCCAAGTCCAGCGGCTCGGTCAACCAAGAAGAGCTCATGGATGTCGCTGCGAAACACGATATCAGTGAGAACGACCTAGAGCGCCTCATCGCTTACTTCAGCGAGAACAATGTTAAAGTCATCACTGATGAAGAAGAAGCCGAAGATGAAGACATCGATCCATCGATGCTCGATCTCGAAAAAGCCAACCGCGAAGCCGAAGAAGAAATCGATGACGTCGATATCGATGAAACCGATCAGGAAATCGCTAACATCGATGACAGCACGATTGATGAGTTCGCTAGAGTCCAATCCGGCGACGTCAAAGTCAATGACTCCGTCAAGATGTACCTCAAGGAAATCGGCAAGGTCCGCTTGCTTACCGCCAAAGAGGAAACCGAGCTCGCCGAAACCATCAAACGTGGCGAGGCTGCAAAAGAACAGTACGACAAGAGAATCGCCCACAAGGACGAGGAATTAGCCGCTCTTAAGGCCAAATGTGAGGCCGAAGGGCTCGATCTTAGCGTTGAAACAAGCAAGCTCGAGGCCGACTTAAGAGGCCTTTACTACGAAGGTGAGGAAGGCGTTAACGCTAAGAACCGCTTAATCACCGCGAACCTCCGTCTTGTCATCGCTATCGCCAAGCACTACGTTGGCCGTGGCATGCATTTCCTTGATCTGATTCAGGAAGGCAACATGGGTCTTATCAAAGCCGTTGAGAAATTCGACTACACCAAAGGTTTTAAGTTCTCGACCTACGCCACTTGGTGGATCCGTCAGGCCATTACCCGTGCCATCGCTGACCAAGCCAGAACCATCCGTATCCCAGTTCATATGGTTGAAACCATCAACAAGATGACCAGGGTTCAGCGTCAGCTTGTCCAAGAACTTGGCAGAGACCCAACACCAGAGGAAATCAGCAAGAAGATGGAAGGCGCTCTCACCCCAGAAAGAATCCGTGAAATTCAGCGCATCGCTCTTGAACCAGTTTCCCTTGAAACTCCAATCGGCGAGGAAGACGATTCCCACCTTGGCGATTTTATCGAAGATAAAGAAGTCCAATCCCCAGAGGAATTCACCACAAAATCCCTCTTAAAGGATGAACTTTACGAAATCATGCACGATTTAACCGACCGCGAAGAAAGAGTCCTCAGACTCCGCTACGGCCTTGATGACAACCGTCCAAGGACCCTTGAGGAAGTTGGCAAGGAATTCGGTGTTACTCGTGAGCGTATCCGTCAGATTGAAGCCAAAGCTATCAGAAAGCTCCGCCATCCAACGAGAGCTAAGAGACTTGGCGACTATCAGGACGCTTATTACCCAGAGGGACCAGATACCCATTCCAAGGGCAATAAATAACCTTTATTCGACACAAATACGATGAAAAAGCTTTCTAACAGGTTGTTAAAACTTGCGGAATACGTTGTTCCAGGTTCTTTCGTCGCAGATATCGGAAGCGACCATTGTCTGCTTCCGATTTTCTTATGCCAGCAAGGATTGGTAGCCGGAGCCTTCGCCGTCGATAACAAAAAAGGTCCTTACGGAAGAATGGTCGAGGCAATTAAAGAATCAGGGTTAGAGGAAAAGATCTCTCCTTCGCTCAGCAACGGCATCGAAAAGTTGGACCCAAGATGCGACACCATTGTCTTAGCTGGTATGGGTGGTCGTTTAATATCAGAAATTTTGACTAGCCATAAAGAAAGATTGGAGAACATCAAATATATCTTGGTTGATGCCCATACAGACCTTGAATTCGTCTATGATGTTCTAGCTTCATTGGGCTATGAGATCGAAATGAGCGAGTTCCTCATAGATAAAGACAAACCGTATGACATAATGCGGTGGACGAAGGCTGCTACAAAACCATCCTACACAAGCCTTGAGAAGAAGTATGGATACTTTAACGTCCAGCAGCCAAACAAGGCTTGGAGAGATTATTATTCGAGGCAGATAGAGATCAGCGAGAACATCAAAAAGGTTCTTCCTAAGGATTCAGGCAAAATTCAGGAATTGGAAGCCCAAATCAGCGAGATAAAAAACATATTAAAAATAGGCGATTGATATTTCATTCGCCTATTTTGATAGTTTCATTACATTTCATTTGATAGATAAGTAGTTGTGCTTAATGAAAATTCTTCCAAACTACTAACTAACAACTAGGTTAAAACTAACGCCTTTCTAAACGACTGGAACGATTTTTCGCTGAAATTAGACCTTTTCAAGGTAGGCTTTAACTTCCTCAAATTCCCTTAATCCAGTCGATGCTCCGCTGATCAAAGCGGCGTGTTTTGATTTCTTAAGGAAAATCTTTTTAAGGTCCTCGACATCAAGGCATCTGAGCACGACAGCCTTTGGATATTTGGCTGTAGCAAGGTCATATAACTTCATGGTGTTGTTGCTGGTTTTGGAACCCATCACTATATAAAGATCTATATCGCTTGGAGCGGTGCAAATGGCACTTTGTCGTTTGTCTGTAGCATCACAAACCCTTGCAGCGACGTCGATTTCAGGAAAATGGTCTTTAAGTAAGGAAACTGATTCTTTCATCTCTTCAGTTCCCATGGTTGTTTGGGAGACTAAAAGTGGATTTTTGACGCTTATTTGAGCAAAATCGAAGGATTTTTGAGGTTCATAGAGGAAAATTTTGGATTCGTCGATCTTAAGAGTGCCTTCAGTTTCGGCATGACCGGCTTGTCCGATGTAGATGACCTCGCCGCCTTCCATAATCCTTTTCTTAATAAGAGTGGAATTGGCTCTTACGAAAGGACAGGTTGCGTCATATCTAATTAATCCTTTAGCTATTGCTTTCTCGTCGAGGTGAGGATCGTGGCCATGGGCAGAAAATACGATAATATCGCCCTTTTTAAGCGTATCAATCCATTCAGAAAGGCTCTTTTTGCGTTCATCTAAAATGATGAAACCGTCTTTCTCAAGGTCGCTGATAACTTTCTCGTTGTGAACAAGGTTCCCGAGAATATAAATAGGCTGGTTCGGGTGTTCTTTCTTGGCTTTGTAAGCATGATCAAGAGCTCTTTGAACTCCTGCGCAGAAGCCGTGGGGATTTATCACTGTGACCTTCATGGCTTTAATTATCACTCCTATATGATGCGAATAAAAGGAACTTCCTCTATAATAAACTCATTATGAGTTTCAAATCGTTTAACCTCTCGCAACAATTAACAAACGCCTTAGCCAAACTAGGGTATATAGATCCGTCACCAGTTCAGAAGGCTATTATCCCAAAAGCCCTCCGTGGTGTTTCTTTGCTCGCACAGAGCGAAACCGGCAGTGGAAAGACCCATGCTTTCCTTATTCCTCTTATCGAAAAGATCGATATGAACCTCAATAGGCCACAAGCCATCGTTATTTCTCCAACAAGAGAGTTAGCCAGGCAGACCTATGAATTCGCTTTCGAGTTCACTCGTTTCTTCCCAAAATTCAAAGTCCGTCTTTATTCCTCGGAGAGCGATGTCAGCGATAACGTCGAAGGAAAAAGCGTTCCTCCTCAGCTGATCATCGGCACCCCAGGAAGGCTTAAAGACCTTCTTATCACCAAACACATCTTCTTCTTAGGCAACATCAAACGCGTTGTCCTTGATGAAGCCGATATGCTTTTAGATATGGGATTCTTCGGTGATATCGAAGATATATTTGCCAACTTAGAAGACCCTCAGACAATGGTATTCTCCGCAACCTTAAAGCAGAATCTCAAGGATGAGCTTCTCAAATTTGTAAGAAGCGATTTCCAATTTGAAAACGATAATGTTCAGACAGCGTCGACTGTTAAACACCACCTCATCGACATCAAACACATCGGCGAGAGCGCTGCTTTGCTTGCTTTCCTAAAGATCAGGAAACCATATCTGGCGATTATCTTTGCCTCAACGGTGGAGAAGGTCAACCAAATCAATAAGTCTCTGAAAGAGAACGGTTTCGACACGATCTATTTCACCGGTTCATTGGATGACCGTTCTAGAAAGAAAGCTCTCCGTCAAATTAAGAGCAACACTTGCAGCATCATCGTTGCCAGCGACATCCTTTCCCGCGGTTTAGACATCCCTGATGTCAGCGACGTCATTTCCGTCGATCTTCCAAACGATTTAGAGTTCTACCATCATCGTGCAGGACGTACTGGAAGATTCGGAAAGTCCGGTGATTCCTGGGTTTTCTTCAATGCTGACTCTGTCAGTGGACCAATCGCTCTTCAGAAAGAAGGCGTTAAGTTCGATTACTTCTCCTTAAAAGGAAACGAGCTTAAACCAGAGACCCTTGGCCCAAGTGAGAAGCGCAAAATGACCAAGAAGAAAGAACTTCCTGAAGCCGAGATGAAAGACATCAAGATCGCCAAGGCTCTTTCGAGAACCAAAGGCGTTGAGCCAGGCTACAAGAAGAAAAAGAAAGAGGCCATCGACAAGGTTAAGCGCAAATACCGTCGAATGGCCATTAGAAACAGCGTTCGTAAACAGCTAGATATTTCTTTTAGAAATAACGATGATGAGGATTAACGATTAATTTCCTCGATGAGGGCGTCATAAGCGTCCTCATCTTTTACTTCACGGACAGTCTCGCCTTTACGGAAGATGACCCATTTGCCTCTTCCTCCAGCGATGCCGATGTCAGCGTGTCTTGCTTCGCCTGGGCCGTTAACGATGCAACCCATGACGGCGACAGTTTTATAGATTCTCTTTTCTTCAAGGTACTTCATGACCTTTTTGGCAAGTGGAATGAGGTCGACAGCGGTTCTACCACAGGTAGGGCAGCTGATAAATGTTGGCCAGTCTTTCTTTAAGCCGAGATCATGGAGAAGACGCGATGCCGCCAAAACTTCTTCCTCAGGGTCTTCGCTAAGGGAAATCCTGATTGTGTCTCCGATTCCATCTAAAAGGAGTGGGGAAAGACCCGCTGCAGAGCGAATCAAGGAAATGTCTTTTGGACCAGCTTCAGTGATACCCAAATGAAGTGGATACGGGAAATAATCTGAGGCAAGTTTATAGGCTTCTATTGTCTCCTGGACATCGCTTCCCTTTAAGGAAATGACGATATCGTGGAATCCATACTTTTCAAGCATGGCTACGTGCTTTTTCGCACTTTCAAAGAGCCATTCGCCTTTGATTTTTTCTTTTCCGAAGTAAATGGTTTTATCAAGGGAGCCACCATTGACTCCGACACGGATGGCGGCGTGTTTCTCCTTGGCTTTGTTAACGACTTCTTGGACGCGTTCTTCGCTTCCGATGTTTCCAGGATTAATCCTGATGGCGTCAACACCGGCGTCCAATGCGGCTAAAGCCAAGCGATAATCGATATGAATGTCTGCAACTAAAGGAATAGAGACTCTCTTTTTGATCTCTTTGAAGGCTTCGGCATCCTCAAAATCGAGGACGGAGCAGCGCATCAGCTCCGCACCAAGTGCAGCGCATCTGTTAATTTGTGCCGAGACTTCCTCGATCTTGGATGTCTTAATAGAGCACATCGACTGAATGATTACGTGGTCGCTTCCGCCAATGGATATTTGGCCTATTTGGATTTTTCTCGTCTCATTCCTTTTCATATATGAAACATTTTAAACATTTTTGTGGTTTTATTGTAGATAAATTGGCTGGTCTATGATATTCTTAGCCTCGCACGAGAAAGTGAGGGGAACAATTTATGGCCATCAGCAAACGTGATCAAGTGATTCTTGCCTGCACCGAATGCGGCGAGCACAACTATATTACCGACCGCAATAAGAAGCTTCATCCTAACAAGATGGAAAAAATGAAGTTTTGCAGACGCTGCAATAAAATGACACTCCATAAGGAATGCAAATAAATAAGGCAATTGCCTTATTTTTTTTATGAAAATCGAGAGATTCAACATTGGGGACGATTATGTCTGCAACATGTATATCGTCGGCGAAGAAGGCGAGCCATGCATTGTTGTTGATCCAGGTGCTGACCCTAACAATTTCATTGAGAAATACGTTAGGAAACACCATAACGGACAGATAGCCGGATTCCTTTTGACGCATGGTCACTATGACCACATCGAAGGGCTAAGGCTCTGCACCATGCAAGCGCCTGTCTACGTCCACCTTCTTGAGGAAGAGTTTTTAGTTGAGCCAGCCTACAACCTTTCGCTCGATTTCCTCGATCACCTCTATATAAGAGGCCTTAAGACAAAGCTCTTTATCGACAAGGATGTCCTTAATATCGGCAATTACGAAATCAAGGTTATCCATACGCCATTCCACACGAGGGGAAGCTCTTGTTTCTATTTCGAGAAAGAACACGTTCTTTTCTCGGGAGATACGCTCTTCCATCTAAGCATCGGAAGGACGGATCTCATCACCGGAAGTAACAAAACCGTCGAAAGCAGTTTGCAGAAACTTGTGGTTTTGCCTCCGGAGACAAAAGTCTATCCAGGACACGGTCCATCAACCACGATTGGTGATGAATTACGACTCAATCCATACCTAACGAGGTTAAAAAAGTAGATACTTTACAAATCTTGGTATAGAATACCATAGTCAAAATTAAGGAGATTTTAGAATGAACGTTACAGAATTACGCCCTGGCAACTATTTCGAAGATGAAAACACCCTTTATCAAGTTATCGACATCCTTCTCAACAAAACCGCTATGAGAAAGATGGTTGCTAAAGTCAAAGTTAGAAATGTCCGCACAGGTGCCATCACCGAACTTGCCCGTAACTCCGGTTACGACGTTACCCTTGTCAGCGTCGACAAGAAACAGATGCAGTACCTCTACGATGGTGGAACTACCTTAGTCTTCATGGACCCAGATACCTACGAGCAGGTCGAACTTCCAAAGACCGGACTCGAGCGTGAGATGGGCTTCCTTGCTCCAAACGGCTTCGTTACCATCAACGCTTACGAAGAAGAAATCCTTGGCATTGAGCTTCCAGCCAAAGTTGCCCTTGAGGTCACCGATTGTGAGCCAGGCGTCAGAGGCGATACCGTCACCAACGGCGGATCCAAAGATGCCACCCTTGAAACCGGTCTTAAGATCAGAGTTCCTCTCTTCATCGAGAAGGGCGAAAAGGTCATGGTCGACACTGCCACTGGCAAATACGATAAGAGAGCCTAAAGATGCTACAACTCGATGTTTGGGTTTTCGTCCTTTCGTTGATTGGTGTCCTCATCGTCGGTGGTGTCGCAGGTTTCTTCCTTGCTCGTTACCTTATCAAAAAGAATCTCGAGAAGAACCCTCCAGTCACTGAAAAACAGGTTCGTGCTATGTATGAACAAGGCGGCCGCAAACTCAGCGAAAAGCAAGTTCGTGCCATCATGCACTCAATCAACAAGAACAGATAATTTCTTAAAAAATAGAAGAGTCACAAATTTGTGGCTCTTTTTTTAACTTTTTCTGAAAAATCCATTTTTCTTCTCTATATAGAAAGTGGAGAGGGATTCGAGTCAGCTTTTCTCGGCCGAGTATCGTTGCCGTTTGGCGGCGACAAAGCGTCTCGATGAATATTCCCTGTAATAGCTAATCACTATCGCAGTATCCGCTTGCAAGCGGTCTGGGCTTAAGAGACCTCCTAGCTCTTGAGCTTGATTACCGCGTTGCCTCTTCTTGTTCTTGTTATCGAGCGTACTCTTTAAAGGGATGTGCCCTGAGATGTCGAAACAAGAGAGAAGAGGTGCGTGGACCATATCTTCTTGGTATAATTTCATTCATGAAATACAACCCTTGGAGAACTTCGCAATCATATAGCTTCTATCTAGTTAGCGTTTTGTATATCGCTAGCTTGGTGGTTGTGTTTTTGTTAGATCTTCTTACCAGCACCCCGATTCTTTGGGCATACGTAGTGGTATCTACGCTAGGGGAGCTGTACTTTTTGGTTATGTTCTTCGCCGACTGCCTTACCTATTGGAAAGGACACTGTCTCATCATCACAGACCAAGAACTAACGTTCTACGACGAAATAAAAAAGGAGAAGGTCAAAGTATCAATCGATAGCCTTCTGGAATTCAAATATGAGAACAGAGGAAAGATCTATTTCGTTTATAAAAAACATGGCAGAAATGAACATTCCTGTATAGCTCAAGTATTCACAAAAAAAGAAAGAGCCTTCTTAGATTCAATTATCGCGACCATTTACGAAAGAGACGCTAAGGTCAACCTTCATAACTAAAGTGTTTATCGAAAAAAATGTGCGGCAGTGGTTGTCGCACATTTTAATTATCAGAAAACTAAATATCTACTAATTAATTACTTCCATTCGAGAGGCTTTTCTTCGCCTTTCTTGATACGCTCAATGTTTGAAGCATGACGGATAACGAGAAGCACATAAACGATAACTTCGGCAACGAGCATTTCCCATCCGATGCAAACGCCGCCAACTAAGCCGAGATCCCAAAGGATGATTTTGAAGAACGCTCCTCCTCCGATGATGATATCAAGCAAATAGAAAAGTCCGCTGATGCCGATGAGGATGGCTCCTGAAAGGAGAGAGGCCTTGGACATGACTTTCTTAAAGACAACAAGGAAGACAGTGAAGAAGACGGCTAAGGAAATAATGAATCCAAGCCAACTTGATCCGCCGAAGATAGCCATGAAGCAGGCAACGGCCTTCCCACCTTTGAATTTAAGCCATGGTGAGAAGCAGTGGCCAAAGGCAGCAGCGACACAAACTAGATAGTTATAAAGAACGCCATTATCGAACAAATCAGCAAGATTGATTGGGCCAAAGCGAAGGAAAAGCCAAACTGTCCAGAAAGCAAAGACGGTTTTGGCGATATCAAGAACCATGACAAGGATACCGACCTTCTTGCCTAAAACACGGCCAGAATTGGTTCCGCCGGAATTGTGTGATCCATAGTCACGCGGATCGACGCCAAAAAAGAGTTTTCCGACAATGACACCGGTAGGAATGCTACCAACAAGGAAGCCCCAAATGAGACAGCCTAAGACGACAAGAATATTCAATAAGATGTTCACGGTTCATCCTCTCTTCAAAATGTGCCTATTATTTTGATAATAGCCCTACTTTTTTAAAAGCAAGTTTGCTATAATACACTACAACAGACGTATTAATATCTCCAGCATTATTTAGATTTATGGTCGACACAAAATACACTGCTAACGACATTGAATTATTATCGGAGCTTGAAGGTGTCAGGAAACGCCCTGGCATGTACATCGGTTCTACCAACTTAAATGGATTACACCACCTTGTGTGGGAAGTTATAGACAACTCGGTTGACGAAGCGGTCAACGGCTACGGTAAGAAAATAACCGTCACTTTGATGAGGGACGGATCTTTAACCGTCGAAGACGAAGGCCGTGGTGTCCCGGTCGATATTCACAAAGAATCCGGAATCCCAGCCGTTCAACTTATTTATACGACCCTCCATAGCGGTGGTAAGTTCAACAGCAAGAACTATAAGACCAGCGCTGGTCTTCATGGCGTTGGCGCGACTGTTGTTAACGCTTTAAGCGAATTTGTCGAGGTCACCGTTTACCGTGACAATCAAATCAGTCAAATCACTTTTGCTAACGGGGGTCGTTTACAAACACCTCTTCACGTCATCGGTTCTACGAACAAACACGGAACTACCGTCCGTTTCAAACCAGACCCATCTATTTTCCCTAATACAAAATTCAGTTATGAAACAATCGCCTCAAGACTCGAAGAAAAGAGTTATCTTTTAACCGGCGTTCATTTCATCATCAAAGACCAAATCACCGGAAATACTCACGATTACTATACCGAACACGGTTTACGTGAATATGTCCAAACCTTAACCATCGACAAAACGCCTATGGCGGATGTTATCGACATGAGCGATAACTCCAACCCAATTCAGGTCGACATTGCTATGAGATGGTGTGTTGGTGACTATGGCGAGAACATCTATAGCTATGCTAACGATGTCAGAACCGCTGATGGTGGCACCCATGAGACCGGATTCAAAGGCGCATTAACCAAGATCATCAATGACTGGGCAAGCGAAAACGAACTCATCAGAGGCAATCAATCTATTGATGGCAGCGACATCCGCGAAGGGCTTACCGCCGTTATCTCAGTAAAAGTCCCTGAAAACAAACTTGAATACGAAGGACAAACCAAAGGCAAACTTGGAACGCCAGAAGCGACCGCCGTTGTCAGCAACGCTTTAGCGAACTTCATGCCTTACTATCTTACCGAGCATAAAGACTTTGCTGTGGCTCTTATCAAGAAGTGCGCCCAAGCCAAGGAAGCTCGTGAGGCTGCCCGCAAAGCTCGTGAGGCCGCTAGGGGAACCAAGAAGAAAGTTGCTGAAATGATCATCAGCGACAAACTCGCCAGCGCTCAGAGCAAAGACTACAAGAACAACGAGCTATTCATCGTCGAGGGTGATTCCGCAGGCGGAACCGCCAAGAAAGGCCGCGACAGAAGTCATCAAGCCATCCTTCCATTACGTGGCAAACCTTTAAATACTCATAACGTTTCCAACCAGGAAATCATCGATAACCTCGAATTCTCGACCCTCATCCAGACCATTGGCGCTGGATTCGGAGATGAATTCAATCCTGACGCGAGCCACTATGGAAAGATCATAATCATGACCGATGCTGATACCGACGGTGCTCACATCCAAATCCTTTTGCTCACGTTCTTCTACAACTACATGAAGCCTCTCATCGACCGCGGAATGGTCTATATTGCTCAGCCGCCTCTTTATCGCGTGTACAAGAAGAGCGATACGAAGAAACACATTTTCTGCTGGAGCGATGAGGAACTTGAGAAAGCAAAACAGAAGATTGGTGCCGGATACGGCATCAACAGATATAAAGGTCTCGGCGAAATGAACGAAGATGAGCTAGCTTTAACCACAATGAATAAAGCGACCCGTGTGCTTTGCCGAGTCATGATCGATGATTCTCTTGTCACCGAAAAGCGTATCGAAACCCTCATGGGCAAAGACAGCGCTCCACGCTGGGCTTGGATTCAGGAGAACGTCACGTTCAACGAAAAAGACGAGTTTATTAAAGAAGTGAAGAACTAACCATGGCCAGAAAGAAGATTGAAGAACCAATAATCCAAGAAAACATTATTTTTGGCCCGCTTGACGAGTTAATGGGCGCTAAATTTGCTATTTACGCCAAAGATGTCATCCAAGATCGTGCCATTCCTGATGCCAGAGACGGCTTAAAGCCAGTTCAGCGCAGGATCGTTTACGATATGTGGAACACCGGCAACACCATTGATAAGCCAACCAAGAAGTGTGCTCGTATCGTTGGCGATGTTTTAGGTAAATACCACCCACATGGCGATTCCTCCGTCTATGAAGCATTAGTTCATATGTCCCAGGACTGGAACGTTCGTTATCCTTTGATTGATTTCCAGGGTAACAACGGTTCTATGGACGGCGATAGTGCAGCTGCCTATCGTTACACCGAAGCTAGATTGAGCGCCATTTCTAATGAATTAGTCGCTGATATCGACAAAGAAACGGTGGACATGGAGCTTACCTTCGATGACACCTTATTTGAACCAACGGTTCTCCCTGCCCAATTCCCTAACCTTCTCGCTAACGGATCTGAGGGTATTGCCGTTGGTATTTCAACCTCGATTCCTCCTCACAACCTCCGTGAGTTAACATCCGCAATCGTTTACAGGATCAAACACCCAGAGTGCATCGTTGATGACCTCATGAAGTTTGTCCCTGGCCCAGATTTCCCAACTGGTGGCATCATTTTCAAATCAGCCAGCTTAGAGGACATCTATAGAAAAGGCCGTGGCAAAGTCATCGTAAGCGGCAAAGCCGACATCGTTAGCGATGGCAAAGGCGCAAGCCAAATCATCATCTCCGAGATTCCATTCCACGTTAATAAATCAGTCTTAGTCAAAGCCATCGATAAGATTTGCCATGATAAGACAATCCCTGGCATCCTCGAAGTTCGTGATGAGAGTGACAAAGAAGGCCTTAGAATCTCAATCGACCTCAAGAACGATTGCAAACCTGAAGCCGTCTTGGCCTATCTCATGAACAAGACGCAGCTTAAAACATCGTTCAGCGCTCAAGTGGTGGCCATCGTTGATGACAAGCCAAAGACATTGGATCTTCTTTCTTACTGCGATTGTTACATCCAGCATCAGCTCGACGTTATCACCAGAAAGAGTCATTTCCTTTTAAACAAGTACACTTTCCGCTTACAGATCGTCGAAGGCCTTATCAAAGCCATCAGCATCCTCGACAAAGTAGTTGAGGTCATCAAAGGCAGCCACGACAAAGCGGATTCGAAAGAGAACATCCAAAGAGAGTTCGGTTTCACCGAGCCTCAGGCAGAAGCCATCGTCATGATGCCTCTCTATAAGCTTTCCCATACCGATATTAAGGTTCTCCAAGATGAGAACATTAAGCTCAACGAGGACATTGCTTACTTAAACGGCTTATTGAGCGATCAAAGCAAGCGGGAAGACGTCATCATTGAAAATCTTAAGAGCATTTCTAAGAAGTACTCAGGAGAACGTCTTACTGAGATTCGCGAAGAAGAAACGACAACAACCCTCAACAAGCGCGACCTTATTGCCAAAGAAACGGTCAAGCTCGTTGTTACCAGAGACGGTTATATCAAACGTTCATCCCTCAAATCCTGGAAAGGATCCGGTGGACAGAACGGCGCCAAAGCTGGCGTTAAGACCGGCGACTCATTTGTCTTTGATGGCGAATGCGAGACAACCGACTTCATCCTTGTATTCACTGAGCAGGGCAATTACCTTTACATCCCTGTCAACGAAGTTAAAGAGGCTAAGTGGAACGACGAAGGATATCACGTCAACAACCTCGTCAACCTCGCTTCGAACGATCATCTCGTTGCGGCCTTTGCCGTCCGTCACTTCAGACACGATCTCTTCATGATTCTTCTTTCGAGGAACGGTTCCATTAAGAGAATCCGTCTTGATTCTTTCCCGGTCGTCAGACGCAGCAAACCAATTCCAGCAATCAGGCTTGAGAAAGGCGATTCCCTTGTTGGCGTCACTTATTCTACAGGCGACAGCAATCTCTTCATCACAAGTGAAGATGGTCGTGCTGCTTTCTATAACGAAAATGAAATCTTCATCAGCAATCCAAAGAGTCGCGGCATGAAAGCAGGCTCCTTTGGAGGCAAACCTCTTGCTGGCGTTCTTGCTTTCAATCAAGACGATAAAGAGAACAAGATACTCGTTGTCACCGACCGCGGATCTACTAGAGTCTTCGATACCAACCATATCAACCTGCAGAAGAGGCTCCATAAGGCGAATACCTTCTTCAATATGTTCAAGAAGGAACCTCACCGCGTTGTCTTTATCTCAAGGACAAACGGACAAGTCCCTCCATACACCATTGAAGCGGTTTTGAACGATGGCACACGTTATGACATCGTGTTCCCTGACTTCTATTTGACTCCAACAGACAGATACGCAAAGCGTCCTGACTCTTTCCCGGCCAAGAATCGTATAGAATTTGTATCGAAGGATAACTCGAACTCATATCTTATCGACGATTCTATCCAATCATTTGAGCCAGCTCTCCCTCCGATAGAGGAAGAACCGGAAGCTCCAATCCAGGAGAAAGAGGAAAAACCAGTCGTTTATGAGGAAATGTCCCTATTCGACGACATACTTAACTTTGAGGACGATAAGAAAGAATAATGAAAAAGACACCAAATTGGTTCCCGACATACCGTGCTAACTCAATCTTCGAGATACCACTCTCTTTCTATGCCGAACACGGAATCAAGGTCGTTCTCTCTGATTTAGACAATACGCTCGACGACTACAGGGTCCAAACCCCAAGTCCAAGAACCCGCGAACTCATCGAAAACCTTAAGAAGGCTGGGATAGAGTTCTATATCGCTTCCAACAACACCTCCAAGCGCGTCTCGGTTTATGCTGAGAGCCTTGGAATCAAAGTCTTTTCAGGATTAATGAAGCCTTTCAGCGGACCGCTTAAGAAGCTAATCCAAAAGGAAGGATTCAAAAAAGAAGAAGTTGTCCTTATCGGTGATCAAGTTCTTACCGATGTCAAAGCTGGAAACGGAGCGGGAATCATGACGATTCTCACCGAGCCAATCAGCAAAGGGGATATCATTTGGACAAGATTTAATCGAGTTTTTGAAAAAAGGAAAAGAAGAAAGATTCTCTCTGAGACCTATAATTTAATTGGGAGGTAAAACGATGAGCATCATCACATCCGTCCGCCGCTGTTACAGCTGTGGCAAAGTCCTTCAAGACAACGATCCAAGAAAAGAGGGTTACATCGAACCTGCGACTTTGCTCTCGCTTCATGCAAGTGACATGATTCTTTGCCGTGAATGCTATGAGGCACTTCATCAGAATGAAGCACCGGCAGCCGCTGATGTCTCTGATGAATTCTTAAGCATGCTTAGAGACGCCAAAAAAGAAGGCGCCACAATCGTTTACCTCGTCGATTTGATTTCCTTTGAATGTTCATTCAACAAGGAAGTCCTCGATTTAATCGTTGATCTCCCGGTCATCATCATCGCCAGCAAATGGGATTTGATGCCAAAAGATACAGAAGTAGAACATACCAAAGAGTATGTCGCTCACCGTTTCAGAGCCGAAGGCTTCAAGAAAGCCAAAGCAACCGACGTCATCCTTCTTGATTACAACAATTCCGCCGATGCGACCCTTGCGTCTGGAATGATCAAAAAGAAGCGTCAGGGGAAGAACGTCTACGTCATCGGCGCAAAAGGAGCTGGCAAGAGTGCCTTCCTTACAAGCTTCCTCAGGCAATTTAAGAACACTTCCAATCGCGGAATTTCGATTGGAGCTTATAAAAACACCTCTCTTGAGGTTTGGCAGATCCCTCTTGATGACAATTCCTACATCTATGACACTCCAGGTACCGGCGTTAAGAACTCCTTGCTTGGACAGATTAACTATCCAAAAGAAATCGTCATCACGAGTAGGTTAACCCCAAGAAAACAAAACGTTGCCCTAAATGGCAGCTTGTTCATCGGATACATCGCAAGGATCGATCCTATCAAACTCGCTTCCGATAAGAAAAGAGTCTCTTTCACCTGTTACTTTGCACCTAAAGTAGCGCTCAAAGCCATCTCTCCGAAAAATGACATGACCGCTTTATTCCATAAATACATCAAAAATAAAGCCCTCAAGCCGCATGTGTTCTGGTTCAAATGTCAGAATGACGCTGACGTATTTGACTTTGAGTTAGAAGAGAACGGCCCAAGAGATATCGGTATCGCCGGTCTTGGTTGGGTCTCGTTCGAAGGCACTAAGGGCGATGTCTTCAGAATCTATGTTCCTAAGAACATCGGTGCCTATGCATCGCGCGCGAAAAT
The DNA here is from genome assembly GCA_017540455.1 of Bacilli bacterium. Classification (GTDB taxonomy): domain Bacteria; phylum Bacillota_I; class Bacilli_A; order RFN20; family CAG-826; genus UBA4951. The sequence continues at coordinate 30,019 of JAFYAZ010000026.1, forward strand.
CATTAAGAAAAAAGAAGGAAAGAAATAAAGATGCTCTCTCCGAAAAACCGTGCATACCTTAAAGGCCTAGCCAACCATTTGAAGCCATCACTCAACATTGGCAAAGGCGATATTGATCAAACGCTCTTAGAAGTCTTAGATAAAGCCCTAGAAGCACATGAATTGGTTAAGGTTCGTGTTTTAGAAACGGCTTCTTCGACTTTTGAAGAGATTTCTGATTCTCTTTGTGAAGGGACCGGCGCCCAATTTGTTGGCAAGACAGGGCATATCATCACCCTTTACCGCGAAAGCAAGAAGAACAAAACAATCGTACTTCCTCATAAATGAACGATAAGGTAATCATTTACGGCGGCAGTTTTGACCCGCTTCATAACGGACATGTAGAGATTGCTAAGGCAGCATCAGACTTTTTAGGCTGTCCTCTTTTATTTGTTCCAGCGAAAAACGCGAGATGGAAGGATAATGACGCAAGTCCAAAAGACCGTCTTACCATGTTAAACATTGCTTGCGAAGAGCTGAACAAGAGCGACAAACGTTTTTCAGTCTCTAGTTACGAGATGGACATCCCAGGAGACGGACCATCCTATAGCGTCGACACTGTCGTTCATTTCAAAAAAGAATATGAGACGGTCTACTTCCTTATCGGAGCGGATCAAGTCAATCAGTTTGAGAAATGGAAAGACCCGGATGTCATCGCTTCGAATTCGCAGATCTATTACGTACCAAGACATGGATATCCGTTAAACGAAGAAAATATAAAACGCTTTAATATGAAGGCTTTGCCTTTTAAAGAGCACGAAGTCTCAAGCACAGACATCCGTGAGATGAAATCAATCGATTATCCTGATTACATCAGACACTATGTCGAGGCCAATGGTTTATATTTCATCAAAGGCTTGGCCAAATACTTGAAGAAAACGCGTTTAGAACATTCCATTCGTGTCGCTAACGTCGCGCTGGACATAGCAAGAAGCAACGCTAAGACGCTTGACCCATTGAAGACGTACCAAGCGGCCATGCTCCATGACATCGGCAAATATGTTCCGGATAACGAGTCAAAAGAGATAGTCACAAGAGAATATTCTAAAGAATATGCCGAATATCCATATTGGGCTCTCCACCAATGGGTAGGGGCGTATCTGGCCGAGAAAGAATTCGGCATCAAGGATAAAGACATCCTCGACTCAATCGCATATCACTGCACAGGAAGAGCAGAAATGGGTCCTCTTGAGCAAACAATCTATAGCGCGGATAAAATTGAGCCAGGCAGGGGATATAACTCTTCTGACCTAATTAACGGATGTCTACGCGATTATCACGAAGGCTTCTTAGGCGTATTAGCCGCCAATAGAATCTATTTAGCAGAAAAGACAAAGGACACTCCTCATAACAACAGTTGTCCGCTAACCGAAGAAAGCTATATCTATTTTTTAGATAAAAAGAAAGGAACGAATTAATGGCTTATCCTAAATTAATTAAAGAAACAAAAGAACTACTCGAAGATAAAAAGGGAGAAGACATTAAAATCATCGATGTCAGGCAGAGAACGCCTTTCACGGACTATTACATATTAGCAACGGCGCCAAACATGAGAGCTATAGGCGCGTACGCGGACGCATTAGAAGACTTCTTTCAGGAAAGAGTCGAAGATCTACGACAGAGCGAAGGCCAACCAGAGTCGGGATGGGTATTAGTGGACGCTGGTGAAGTTGTAGTGCATCTCTTCTCAGCTGCAAAGCGTCAAGAAATGAACCTAGAAGACTTGTTCAAGTAGCCTTAGTTAAAACAAAAGGGAAGACCGTCACAGAAGTGCCACAAACGGTCTTTTTTTCTTGCTAAAAATTAAGGACATATAGCGGTTTCATTGACAATATTACAATTTAATTTTTGAGATACCATATTTAAGGCTAAAATTAGCGGTGGAAGAAGATCGTCAATTTTTAAAATTTCGCAAAAATGTATTTAAAAATATTGTGTTTTTAGTACTCGCTTTTCACACTCCACTTCCGAAAATACTATTTCTTCGCATAATAGCCTTTATGTTAACTAAAAGATATATAAAAAGGCTTTTATCCTTACTTAATATGTAATTTAGAAATTTATAGAATTTCTTTATCCACCTAATTTTTGAGTTTTTCACATGGTTTTAAAAACTACTAAATAACTACTTTGTAAATCTACTAACTATTACTTTCAAAACACAGTGTTTTTGATGGCTTGAAAATGACGCCTAAAATATTCGTAAAAAAGGTCAATTTCTTAATTCGTTTTTAAATTGACAATACCTTGCAAGGGCTTTCATTATTCCTGAATTTTAGGTGAAACAGTTATTTACAAATGGCCTTTCCTTTTCCTGTTTCTAACATGCTGGCGACCATTAATAGAGAAAAGACATCCCCACTTTGAGGAATGCCTTTTTGTTTTTTTGTCTGTTGCCCCTTTTTCCTTATTTATATATGCGCGATCAATTCTAAATATGAACGCTTTTTCATATTTATTATTTTCTTGAGCTATATCTGTCGTAAGCAGACACGATTCTCTTCGTTGAGACTTGAGTATAAACCTGTGTTGTTGAGATCTTGCTGTGTCCTAACATTTCCTGGACGGCTCTTAACTCGGCGCCATTTTCTAAAAGATGCGTTGCGAAGCAATGTCTTAATGTATGCGGCGAGATTGCGTCATCAATCCCGGCCGTCATTGCGTAATGTTTGACCTGTTTAAAGAAATAGATCCTCGAAACCGGACGGCCTTGCCTGTTTAAGAATAAATAATTCGACGCATGACCAGGATTCTTTTTCCTAACGCCGTCGATATACTTGGATAAATACTCTAAAGCAAACGACGAAACAGGAACACTACGCTGTTTGTTCCCTTTTCCAAATACGGTAATGACTTTTCCTGGGAAATCGACGTTTTTGAACTGAAGGCCGATTAATTCGCTTACACGAAGACCCGTGGCATACATAACCTCAAGCATTGCACGATCCCTTTGACCGCTTTCCTTTGTCATATCTGGAGCTTCTAATAACGCTTCGACATCCTCATTGGATACAACCAAAGGCAACTTCTTGTCTTTCTTTGGTTTTTCGAATTCTGGAATATCTGCTTCTATGAGCCCTTCTCCAACCAAAAATGTAAAGAAATTTTTCAAACAGCTGTAACGCCTAAGAATCGTCGATGCTGCCTTATTATCTTCTCCCTCTTTTTGAATGAATTCTGCGATCTGCTGAATCATCAAATCATCGGTAGTCTTTGTTTCATTGAAATAATCTAAGAATAACTTAAGGTCTTCCTTATAGTTTTCTATGGTCGTCCTCGAAACGCCTTTCTCTACTTGGAGATGCTGCAAAAACAATGAAATAGCTTCTCTAATTTCCATTTTTCTTTAACGCCTCACTAGCGATCATGACCACCTTTTTATTGGCTTTCCTATTTAATGAATCGATCAATACCTGGGTTTTGTCTTCTTCATAGTCGCTTTCTTCAAACAACGACATCTGAGCGTTCCTGTCTTTAAAAGGAACCAGATTGCCCGCGGTAACCCCGACTAAACGGATTAGTTTTCCTGAATAGTTATCTGCAAAAAGCTTTTTAGCCATCTTTGAAATATCATCAGCCTCAAATACAGGCTCCATTAGATTCAAAGACTTTGAACTCGCCTTGAAAGTATAGTCCTTTACATTTACGACCAATCTTTTACATTTTTTCTTCTCTTTTACGAGACCATCGCTGACTTCTTGAGATAAGGATTCAATAACTGTTTTGATTTCATCGTAGTCGTCTGTGTCTGTCATGAAGGTCTGACTATGTCCGATGGATTTTGGATCAGGTCTTTCTGGATTAACGATGTCATCGCCGTATCCGTTAATGCTCTCCACATAGTAATCGAACCTTTTTTTAAAGTATTTCCTCATGTCAGGCTCGTTCTCGGTAATTTCATATGCAAAATCGCCAATCGTGTTGATTCCTTTGCTTCTCAAAAAGGCTGCGGTTTTCTTTCCAATGCCGAAAAAGTTATCTATTGGGAGAGGATAAAGCATCTTTTTGATGTCCTTTCTCCTTATTACTGTGATTCCCATAGGCTTTTTCATGTCAGAAGCCATCTTAGCAAGAAATTTCGTTGGCCCTACACCTATAGAACATTTCAAACCGATTTGTTTTAAAAGATCCTGTTGTAAGGAAACAAGCTTAGCCATTGGGTCTTTTTCTTTTGTAAGAAGCGATGTCATATCTACAAAGCCTTCATCAATCGATGCGGCTTCAACCAAAGACGAATAATTCTTTAGAAATCCGAAAAACGAACGGGACAGCATCTCATAATACGCATAATCCCCAGGAAGGAATATTCCATTGGGACAAAGCATCCTTGCTTCACCAATAGGCATCGCCGAACGAACTCCGTATGATCTTGCTTCATATGAACATGTTGAAACAACGCCACGAGGTCCTAGGCCGCCAACAATTACCGGTTTCCCGGCATATTCTGGGCGACGGATCTGTTCAGCCGTAGCAAAGAACGCATTTAAATCTACGTGAATGATTATTTTGGCCACGTAGATATTTTATTTTATGTATTCCGTTATGTTAACTAATTTATAGAATTTGTTTGATGACAGAATCGATATCCAAACCAAATTCTTTTTCCTGTTCTGCAATTGTCGCGTGCTGGACGTAAACATTTGGAACGGCAAACGTTTTGATTAAACCTTTGAAACCTTTTCCCATCAATGTGGCTTTTAAGGTTTCAACGAAGCCAGATTCAGTTCCATATGAATCATAAACATATACTTTATCCATCTTTACAATTTCATCGACATCATCTGACAAAGGCAAAAGCTTGATCGCCATGATCATTTCGCCTTGATAACCTTTTTCTTTTAAGGCGTTTAATAATTCTCTTCCCTTAGGACCAACGGCTATTACAGCTTCGTTTGATTTCTTTACATTTTCTAATATAACCCACGGTTTCACCTCAAATGAGGTTCCGTCATTTTCTTTACATTTGAAAAGAGTGTGCGGATATCTGATAGCAACGATTCCATGTCCTTTTTCCATAGAATATTCGATCAGACCGCGCATTTCCTGCGTGGTCGAAGGCATATAAAGGTTGGCTCCCGGAATTGATTTCAAATAAGCTTCATCATAGATGCCCATGTGGGTTTCGCCATCTTTTCCAACAAGACCGGCTCTATCGATAAGAAGAGTCAAATCGGCGCCCATTCTTGCGCAATCATGCAGAATTTCATCATATGCTCTCTGCAAGAATGTCGAATAAACGCAGGCAATTGGATGCATTCCGGCCAAATAGGTAGCACCGGCCATCGTCAAAGCGTGTTCCTCGGCAATACCTACATCGATACATCTATCAGGATATGCTTCAAAAGCGTCTTCAAGATGGCTTCCTTTGATCATGCCCGGGCAAATAAGCAAGGCATCATCGTGTTTTCCCATCTGTTCTTTAACTATATCGCCAACTAAATGAGGCCATGAACAATAGTCAGGGTGTTGGTTCTTTGGCTTTCCAGTCTCAATCTCAAAAGGTGTTACGCCATGCCAATAACCGGTTTTGTCCGTCTCGGCTGGTTCGTAGCCTTTTCCTTTGGTCGTATAAACATGGAAAATAACAGTCTTGGTCGCGTTTTTCGCGCGCTTAAAGGCTTTATCGAGCATCTTTATGTCATGCCCATCGTATGGGCCCATATAAGTGAATCCGAGGTTATCGTATAAAGTAAACGGAACCAAAAGACGCTTGATACCGTTCTTTAGGCTATAGCTGCATCTATAAAACCAGCGGCCAACCGCGTTTTTCTCCAAAGCGTTCTTATATTTGTTTTTGAAGGAGTTATAACCCTTAGCCGTAGAAATACGACGGAAGAAACGACCGAAGCCACCAACCGGACGGGAAATGGACATGTCATTATCGTTGATGACGATGATCATCTTTCCAAAACGTCCTGCGATATGGTTTAACGCTTCAAAAGAAAGGCCATTAACCAAGGAGCCATCGCCAATTACTGGAACAATGTAATAATCCTCTTTCTTAATATCGCGAGCCACCGCAAACCCCTCTGCGGCAGAAAGCGAAGTCGAAGAATGGCCTGATTCATAACAATCGTACTCAGACTCATCCATGCGCATGAAGCCTGAGACACCTTCTTTGGAATTGAGGTTATCCAAACTGCGACCGGTAAGAATCTTATGCGTATAGGATTGATGCGAAACATCGAGAATAAGCTTATCTTTTGGGAAATCAAAGTTGCGATGCAAGGCAACAGTCAGCTCGACTACACCTAAGTTAGAGCTAAGATGTCCACCGTATTCCGACGTTGCCCTGATGATTTCTTGTCTGATGTCCTGGCAAAGCAAAGCCAAAGACTCGCGTTTCAAACCTTTGACAACGCTTGGATCCTTAATGGTTTTTATGTCGATGTGCTCGATTTCTTTTGCCATGTATAAATAACTTAAAAACTACTAATAATTAACTTAAATGTTATTGCTTATCTTTGATAACTTGAATTTTTGTCTCCGCTTCGTCTAAGGACTTCTGCAGATCTTTAATTAAGGAGTTTCCTTCCTCATAAAGCTTCATAGCATCTTCTAAGGAAAGGGTTGTGTTCTCGACTTTTTCGACAATCTCGTTTAAACGAGTTAGTTTTTCTTCGAAAGCTTGTTTCTTTTCCATAAGGTTTACTCCTTGGAGGTGACTTTAGACGTTATTGTTCCATCTTTCAATACGCTTTTTAGCGTGTCACCCTCTGCTATTTGTTTTACAGATGTAACAATGTTACCTCTTTCATCCGTCGTCATGGAATAGCCGCGGTTAATGACATTACGTGGATTTAATGCGTCTAGCCTAGACGACAATGAATGGACTTGATTCCTAGACATCTCAAAGAGATGACCTAAAGACATTTCTAAACGCTTTGACAGCTGCTGAACTTCTTCCTTAGCTTTTGCGTAGTTAGAAGATGGATTCTTAAAGAATGGTCTGGCGCTAAGAGAGTTAAGTTGATCCCTTTTCTTTGAAAGGAGATTCTTCATAGCGGTGTTAAGCGCATCTTCTGAACCAAGCAAAATGGCTCTTATCTCTTGCTGATCTGGGGTTGCAGCTTCAGCTGCCCCTGTCGGCGTGCTGACTCTTAAGTCTGAGACATAATCGATCAATGTGGTGTCTATTTCGTGTCCTACCGCAGAGATGCAAGGGATGGTACAAGCGTATAGTTCTCTGGTTAGAGCCTCGTCATTAAACGCGCTAAGGTCCTCATTTGAGCCGCCGCCGCGTGCGATGATTAAAATATCGATTTCAGTCGTTTCCGCTCTCCTGAGGGCCTTTAAGAGCTCTTTCGGGGCATCCTTGCCCTGGACAAGCGATGGAAAAACGAGAATTTCGCATAAAGGCCAACGTCTGGAGATGTTTTTGATAAGGTCAGCCTCTGCGGCGCTCTTGTCCCCTACAATCAAACCAATGCTCTTAGGGAATTCAGGGATCGGCTTCTTATGGGAAATATCAAACAAGCCTTCGGCCTGGAGTTTCTTCTTGAGCGCCTCAAGAGCCAGCAGAGCGGCCCCCTGACCGAACTTTTCGAGAGTTTTTACCGTAAAGTTATAGCGGCCTCTACCGACATAAACGCTCACAGAGCCTAACGCGATAACCTCATCTCCGTTTTTAGGTTCGAACGGCAAATACAGGTAGTTATCACCCCAAAGGATGCATGGAATCACGCTTTTCTTCTCGTCGACAAGATCAAAGAAAAACCCGGAGTTATAGCTTTTCCAGTTGCTAATCTCTCCTTTAACGTAAACGTTATGTAATTCCTCATCACCATCTATCTTGGATTTGATGAGGGTGTTAAGAGCTGTGACGCTGAAATACTTATTCTGTTCCATTAAGCCAAAACCTTATCCAGGATCGCATTAACGAATTTATAGTCGTTATCGGACAGATACTTCTTGGCCAACTCAACCGAAACGTTGATGATGATGGCTTTATCTGTTTTCTCGACACTGTAATAAGACTGGCAATAGGCAAGCAAAAGCAAAGCTTGCTCGAGAAGGTTAAGACGATCGAACGTCCACTTTCTCATGTTCTTCTCAAAAATTGGGATGATCTCTTGGTAATGTTTGACCATGGCCAAAACCATTTCCTTAACAAAAAAGTCACTATCTGCAAAAGACTTTTCGGTTAAACCGCTGACGATATCCTCGATTGGAGCTGGTAACTTCGCTTGGGAATAGGTCAGAACATCATAAATCGCGAAGAGCGCGACTTCATGAGCTTTGTTGCGAGATAGTGTTTTTTCCATAAAGATCAAGCCTCCTAATAAAGGCGTCTTAGTTTATCACATCTATTGAAAAGGGAAAGAGGAAACAAAAAGGGCGCCGCCATTTTTGGTAGCGCCCACTATTACTTATGTAATCTTTCTTGCTTATGAAGCCTTAGCCTTCTTTTTGGAAGACTTCTTTGCCGGCTTCTCTTTTGAGACGCGAATCTCAACCGAGACAGGGACGGTCTCACACATCATGGAGACGCTGTTGGAAACTTCTTCCTGAATCGAAGTGCAAAGATCTGCGATGGCGGTGATGTTATCTCCCACCACAACATCCAACATGAAATCCACACGGCCATCCTTCTTGAAGAAGGCTTTGACCGGACGAACTGCTGAAATGATGTTGCCAAGGCGGGTAAGCGCTTCTCCGTAGTTATTGATCTTAACGTGTTGGAGATTATTGCTCGCGATGGTGACGATGTTCTCGAAAGCTTTACGAGAAATACCCATCTTTCCAGCTTGCTGGTAATTGTTGAGATAGTAGAAATCGCTCATGAAATTATTGTACTTAAAACGTTGATGCAAAGGAAGTATTAGGCAATAAGTTTGGCAATCTTGGCCGCGACTTTCTCAGCGGTGAAGCCACAGACATCCATAACTTCGTCAGCTGGAGCGCTGTAGCCGAATTCATCCTGAGAGATGACGTTGTCGGCATATTTGTACCAGGAGAGTCCGCTTAACATCTCGATAGCAACACGCTTAGCTTTTGGAAGGGTGATGATAGCATCCTTCTTTTCCTGTGGGAGCTTATCGAAACGCTCGCAGCTTGGCATGGAGATGACGCTGGCTTTGATGCCTTTCTCTTTGAGAAGAGCGGCAGCATCAAGGGCAAGGCCGACTTCACTGCCAGAGGCGATGAGTTCAAGATCGGCTTTCTCTTCCTTCTTTTCGACGTAAGCACCATCGGCAACGGTCTTGAGAGAAGACTTTTCGAGGTTGCGGAGGTTCTGACGGGAAAGGATGAGACAGACTGGGTGATCTTTGGTCTCGAGAGCTAAACGCCAAGCGGCGAAGCACTCTTTGGTATCGGCTGGACGGATTACCTCGACGCCTGGGATGCTTCTGAGAGCAACAAGCTGTTCGATTGGTTCGTGGGTTGGGCCATCTTCGCCAACGGCGATGCTGTCGTGGGAGAAGAGATAAATGGCTGGTAAGTGTTGGATGGCACTCATACGAATGGCGTTCTTCATGTAGTCGCTGAAGACTAAGAAGCAGCCAACATAGGTGGTTAAACCACCGTGGAGTAAGATACCATTTTGGGCAGCAGCCATGGCGAATTCGCGGATACCCCAGTTAACGTTCTTGGCGGAACGGTGTTCGGAATCGAAACCTGGGTCGCCTGGGATAGCAGTCTTGACACTGGAGGCAACGTCAGCACTTCCACCAAAGGTGAATGGGATGTTGGCAGCGACTTCGACGAGCATACGGCCACTGGAATTACGGGTGGCTTCTGGTTTCTCGGCGACGGATGGATCAGCGAACTTGAAGCCAGAGATGTCGCGTTTGAATGCGGCCTCGAAGACTTTCAACTCCTCTGGGTGAGCTTTGCCATAGGCAGCATAAGCAGCCTTATAATCGGCATAGGCTTTGGCACCACGCTTGCCAAGGTTCTCGTCGAACTCAGCGTAGGTGGATTCTGGAACGGTGAATGGAGGGAAATCGAAACCAAGGGCTTTCTTGGTGGCAGCGCCTAATTCCTCTCCTAAAGGAGAACCGTGGGTGGTGTGGCTTCCGGCTTTTGGAGAACCATAACCGATGACGGTGTTGATAAGAATCATGGTTGGAGCGTCGCAATGCTTGCGGGCTTCAGTTAAAGCGGCGTCGATCTCGTCGAGGTCGTTGCCATCTTTGACTTCGAGGACATTCCACTGCATGGCTTTGAAACGAAGGATCTCGTCTTCGGTCATGGAGTTGCTGGTTGGACCATCAAGGGTGGAAGTGTTCTTATCATAGATAAGGATAAGCTTGCCAAGCTTCTGCATGCCGGCAAGGGAGATAGCTTCCTGGGCAATACCTTCTTCTAAGCAGCCATCGCCACAGAGACAGTAGGTAAAGTGATTCATGATCTTCTCGCCTTCAGCGTAGGAAGCACGAATCTTTTCTTCGGCCATAGCCATACCAACGGCTTGGGCAACGCCCTGTCCTAAAGGACCGCCGGTGGCATCAACGCCTTTGGTCCAGCCAAATTCTGGGTGGCCTGGGGTCTTGGAGTTGAGCTGACGGAACTGTTTGATGTCATCAAGGCTGACTTCGTAACCGGCGACATGGAGCATAGCGTAGAGAAGAGCGCTGTTATGTCCGCTGGAGAGAACGAAGCGGTCGCGGTTGATCCATTCTGGATGCTTTGGATCAGCGACAATGTGGTTCTTATAAAGAACATAGAGGGCTGGAGCGATATCAAGCGCCATGCCTGGGTGGCCGCTGTTGGCCTTGTTGATCTCGTCAATTACGAGAGCACGGATGGCGCTGACTGCGAGCGCATCCTTTTCATTGAAGTGACTAATCATGTAATTCTCCTTAGTAGATTTTTAGTCAATTTATAGTTTCATTAATATTCTAAAGAATATTATTTACTCCTTCTTTAATTCGATACCAACAGTATCGAGTGCCTCTTGGCTAACGCCAGCTGGGGCTTTGGACATAGGATCCACGGCCTGAAGGTTCTTTGGAAATGCCTCAACATCGCGGATGTTATCAGTTCCAGAAAGGATCATGGACAAGCGGTCAAGACCAAGAGCGAATCCACCGTGTGGCGGCGCGCCATACTTGAAGGCATCGATGAACCAGCCGAACTTCTTAGCAACGTCTTCATCGGATAAACCGAGAAGTTTGAAGATCTTCCACTGGGTATCGTGGTCATAGATTCTTAAGGTTCCACCGCCGGCTTCGTATCCGTTGATGCAGATATCGTAAGCATAGGCGAGAACTTTCTCTGGATCGGTATCAAGATAATGGAGATCCTCGTCGCGTGGACGGGTGAATGGGTGATGCTCAGCTGTGTACTGATCTTCGGTTCCTTCGATTTTATCGAACATTGGGAAGTTGATGACCCAAAGGAGATCGTAGGTTCCTGGCTTGATTAAGCCCATTTCTTTGGCGAAGCGGGTTCTTAATGCACCAAGACCGAAGTCGACATCACGGCGATATGGTGAGCCAGCGAATAAGATGAGATCATCCTCATTGAGGGCTAAGGTCTCGATTAATTCTTTCTGAGCGGCTTCATCCATGAACTTGGTGAACGAACCATTTAAGGCTCCACCATTGTATTTAAGGGACATAACGCCCTTAAGACCGAACTTTCTGGCCTCGACCTGTAGTTCGTCGAGGACCTTACGGCTCGTCTCGGTAGCGTGGTTAGGAATGACGATGGCACGGATGTATTTGGCATCGTCGAAACCAGCAAAGCTGGTTTTCTTCATGATGGCGTAGACATCTTTTAAGGTTAAGCCATAACGGGTGTCTGGCTTATCGCTGCCATAAGTGTCCATGGCATCCCAATAATTGATACGGCGGAGAGGAAGTTGGACGTCAAAGTTAACGATTTCTTTGAAATATCTCTGAAGCATTCCTTCGCAGAGGGTAAGGATGTCATCTTGTTCCATGAAGGAGCACTCAACGTCGATTTGGGTGAATTCAGGCTGACGGTCAGCGCGTAAATCTTCGTCACGGAAGCATTTTGCAATTTGGTAATAACGCTCGATTCCACCGATCATAAGTAACTGCTTGAAGAGCTGTGGGGATTGAGGAAGGGCATAGAAAGAACCGTGGTGAAGACGGGATGGGACGATGTAGTCGCGCGCGCCTTCTGGAGTAGCCAAGTTAAGGATTGGGGTCTCCACTTCCAAGAAGCGGTTCTTATCAAGGTATTCGTGAGTAAGTTGGACGATCTTGGCTCTGACGCGGAGACGGCGTTGCATCTCTGGGCGGCGGAGATCAAGGTAACGATACTGGAGACGGGTTTCCTCCAAAGCGTCGGTCTTATCTGCGATTATGAAAGGCGGGTTCTCGGCCTTGTTGACCACTTTAAGCTCTTTGACGATGATTTCGATCTCGCCAGTAGGAAGTTTTGGATTTGGCACCTCTTTCTTTGAAACGGTGCCGGTGACAGAAATGACATACTCGTTTCTGACGTCAGGGACTTCGACCCCTTCTTTGATCATGAGCTGGACGATACCGGTGTTGTCGCGTAAGTCGATAAACTCGATGGCGCCGAGTCTTCTTCTGGTTGAAACCCAGCCAACAAGCTTTACTTCGCGGCCAACGTCAGATAAACGTAGCTCGCCATTGTAATCTGTTCTTTCCATTTTTTCTCCTTTCCTTAATGTTCTTCGCAGCAATGATCGTGATGATGGTGATGTCCTTCGTGGAAGGCTTTATCGAGTTCTTCCTGAAGGTTCTCTAGGGAGATCTCCTTCTGCTCTTGGCTCTGGAGATTCTTGATCTTAAGGATGCCTTTGGCCATTTCTTCTTCGCCGACGATAAGGGCGAATTTGGCTTTTAAGTGCTCAGCTTTCTTGAACATAGCGCCGAACTTAAGAGCGGCCAACGGGGTCTCGGTTGAATAACCGAATGAGCGGCAAGCCATCGTGATTTCGAAGGCAGCATCGAGGACTTTGTCTCCAACAGGCATGACATAGAGGTCAACGCCCTCTTCGATGTGGTCGAGAAGATGGCTGTCTTCCATGAGGCTATAGACGCGTTCCAAACCCATGGCAAAGCCAACGCCGGCCAAATCAGGTCCGCCAAGACCTTTGATGAGTCCGCCATAGTGACCACCGCCGCAAACTGCGCCGTAGTCTTTGTTTTCTGGGCTGGAAAGGTGAATTTCGAAGACGACTTCGCTGTAGTAATCAAGTCCGCGGACAAGATTCTCATCGATTTCGTAATCGACTCCCATCGCATTGATGATATTTAAAGTTTCGTAGAAGCGCTTCTCGCTGGCTTCGCTGAGATAATCTTTGATTCTTGGAGCGCCTTTGGCGATTTCCTGGTCGTGCTCAACTTTGCAATCGAGGATGCGAAGAGGATTGAGTTTGATACGCTCTTTGCAATCGTCGCACATCTCATCGAGATGCTCGCTGAAGTATTTGACCAAAGCTTCGCGGTAAGCGGCTCTGGTTTCGTTGTCTCCGAGGGAATTGATCTTAACTTTGACGTTCTCAAAGCCAAGCATCTGAAGGGCGCTGACAGCTAAGCAAATGCACTCAGCATCGGCCCTTGAGCTATCTAAACCGACTTCTTCGACACCGAATTGGTGGAATTGGCGGTAACGGCCAAGCTGTGGTCTTTCATAACGGAAGGCTGGACCTTGGTAATAAAGTTTGAGAGGCAAATCCCCTGCATAAAGTTTGTTCGAGATGATGGCACGCATGACGCCGGCAGTGAATTCTGGACGGAGGGTAATGCTCCGGTCACCTTTATCAAGGAAGGTGTACATTTCCTTGCGAACGATATCGCTGCCTTCGCCCGTTCCGCGAGCAAAGACTTCGGTGTATTCCATCGAAGGCACGATTATTTCCTTATAACCGTATAATTCGCAAGCCGCTCCTAAAACGGCCTCAATGTAACGCATGCCGATGGCTTCTTTGCCATAGATGTCGTGTGTACCTTTGACTGGCTGATAATTTGGCATGTAACTTTCCTTTCTATTTCATGACGCGTTCAACGTTGTAAACGCCTTTGATTTCGAGAATTGTTTGGAAGACCTGTAAGATTGTAGCACTATCGCTCACATAAATGGTGAGGTTGACTACGTCATTCATCGTTTTTTCCATTAAATGGATCTTTAAGTCGGTGACAAGGACACCTCTTGTTGAGAGGGCGCCCATGATATCGACAAGAAGATTCGGACGGTCGTTGGCGTAGATCCTAACAAGTGCCGGGAATTTCGATGTGACACCTAAATCAGGATTCCAATGAACATCGATGAGACGTGGTTTTCCTTTGGAAACGTTGGCACAGGACGTCCTATGGACAACAATACCTTTGCCGTTGACGACGTAACCGACGATGTCATCTCCAGGAACAGGCGTGCAGCACTTCGCCAATGAAATGGCGACATTATCGACGCCATTGACCAAAACCGGCGTTTTGGAATCGGTTTTGACAATTGAAACGAGGTTGGGTTTGGAACTCCTCTTACGCACATGCAAGAAATCGACGATGGCAAGAGGCGCTGGGTTTCTGTTGGCGACAAGTTCGTAGAGACCTTCCAGGTTCTTGGCGTTGTAATGTTCAAGGGTTTTCGGGTCGCTAAGGAGTTTTTCCATCTCCCCTGGACCGATATCTTGCTGACTGAAGGCTTCAAGGCAGCTTTCGCGCCCTTTGGTGATAAGATCATCACGTAAGAAGTCGTTCTTCTTCTGAATGAAGCGTCTGATATGGGCTTTGGCAGAGGATGTTTTAGCGATCTCAAGCCAGGAATCATTCGGTCCTGGCGCGTTTTTGGCAGTTCTGATTTCGCAGACATCACCTGTCTTTAGGACAGTAGACAAGGCGGCGTTAGCGCCATTGACGACGGCACCGATCGCGCTTTCTGCGACTTTCGTATGGATGCGGTATGCGAAGTCAAGGACGGTCGCACCGGCTGGAAGGTCGATAACCTTACCTAACGGAGTGAAGACATAAACATTCGCGTTGAAGACGTCGTGTTCCAAGGCCGCGATATAGTCTTTGGCGTCGCTGGTTTCGTTTTCGGCACTCATAGAGACGAAGTCACGGAACCAATGGAGCTTTTCTTCGATGTCACGCTGTTCTTCTTTAGCATTATAGTGCTCGCCTTCCTTATATCTCCAGTGTGCGGCAACACCGCTTTCAGCGACCTCATCCATCTCTTCTGTCCTGATTTGGACTTCGTAGATGTTGCCATCACCCGAAACGATTGTCGTGTGGAGCGACTGATAAAGGTTTGGCTTCGGCATGGCGATGTAATCTTTAAGACGCCCTGGGACCGGTTTGTATGTAGCGTGGATGATACCGAGGATGGTATAGCAGTTCATGACACTGTCAGTGATGATACGAATGGCCAAAATATCGTAGAGCTCATCGAAGTTATAGTGCTTCAGATACATCTTGCGATAAATCGAATAGATCGACTTAATACGGGACTCCATGCGGAACTTGATCTTGTTGTCGAAGAGAAGGTCAGCGATACGTTTCTGAAGCGCATCGAGTGAGCCTTGGCGGTCCGCTTCCCTTGCATTAAGCAAAGCAAGGATCTCGTTGTATTTGGTCGGCTCTAAATATTTAAGGGATAAGTCTTCCATCTCGCTTTGCATCTTGTAGATACCAAGACGATGGGCGATCGGAGTGAAAACATCGAGCGTTTCTTTAGAAAGCGCCTGTTGTCTTTCGGGCTTAAGCGCATCGAGGGTGCGCAAGTTATGGAGACGGTCAGCAAGCTTAACGATGATGACACGGACATCTTTCGCCATACCAAGGAAGATCTTACGATGATCTTCGGCTTCGAAATCCTGCTCGGTCCTATGGGAGAGCTTCATGCGCTGAATCTTTGTCAAAGAGTCGACGATAAGCGCGACGTCAGGCGTGAATTCACGCTCAATATCCTGAATTGTTGCATCAGTGTCTTCGACAACATCGTGAAGAAGACCGGCCGCAATAGTCTCAGGACCGCACTGGAGCGAGGCTAAGATATAAGCGACTTCGATTGGATGCTGGATATAAGCTTCACCGCTCTTACGGAAAACACCTTCGTGTTTCTTCGCAGCGAAAAGATAGGCTCTTTCGATCATATCCCTATCTTTTGGATTCTTAATATAAGTGAAATAGAGCTCTTTGACATCGTCAAAAGAATGCATAGGATAGCCGCCATTAGGCAGTAAAACCTTGCTTTCTTTCGTTATTTTGGACTCAACTTTGTTATCCATAACAAGTTGATTATACTCCAATAGAATAGATTCTAAACAAGTTTAGAAGGTCTTTTCGCACAAAATATCTAAACTGCGCCTTCCCCTAAACTCATTTATTCTGAAGACGCATAGCAGATCGACTTTATCTTCCAAGTCAAACGAATCCTCATTGATTCCGAATGAAAATAGCCTGACATCGGAGGCAAGCTTAACGGATAAATATCTGCCTTCTTTGATGTATGTGAATGTTTTTGGGTCTAAGTCTTTTAGTAGAAATTTAGGAGTTTCCCAGCAAAAACCAAATGGACCAAAAGTTTCGATTAAACGGTAACTTTGCATGTTACATTCGCTTAAAAGCAATGAAATGCTGTTTTGTTTCTTTGGAGACAGTTTATTCTTCAAAGCTAAGAAGAGCATATCCTTCTTAAAAGCGTCAAAATCTTTCTTGTTGATGCTGACCCCTGCCGCAAACGGATGACCGCCTTTACTGAGCAAAGGAACCCTAACATCATCCAAAGCTTTTACGACGTCAAAGCCTTCTTCACTTCTTAAAGAGCCAACAAGAACATCTGGGTTCTTATTCATCTCTGAGAAAACGCAAACTGGCTTTTTATACATGGCGAGGAGTTTTGAGGCGAGAAGACCGTTAAGACCTTCAGGCATATCCGCCTTCACGATGATGGCGCTGTCGTTCTCGTTGATCTCGATTGTTTCCTCTGCTTCTTTAGTGACTTCTTTTCTTCTCTCGTTCACGTCATTCAAATAACGCGCGAGCGCGCCTCTGTCCGCAAGATCGTTGGCAAAGTAATGAAGGAGCCTATTGACCTCAGTTCCTTTTTCCAGTCTTCCCACCGCATTGATCTTTGGGCAGATTTCCATTTGGAAGGTTGAGACGTCGAAGTGACGTTTATCTGTGAGCAATGTTAAAACCTCAGGCGGTTCTTTGTTGATAATGTCTAACATCAGTCTCACGAGTTCGCGGTTATGGCCTCTAATAGGCATCATGTCGCTTATTGTTGAGATCGCGCCAAGGACGAGAAGATAATTGTCGACCTTTCCTAAGAGAGCGACGCTAAACAAGAAAGAAAGATATCCGGCGCTTATTGGGTATTCTCCGTAGGAGAGTGTATCAGGATGGATGACGATATCGCATTCCGGCTTCACGTCATCAAATTCATGGTGATCGAGAATAATGACTTCAACGCCAAGCTCTTTGGCACATTTAAGCGCATCATGGGCCGTGACGCCATTATCACAAGTGAAGATAAAGGAGAATCCTTTAGCGGCGATTTTCTTGACGTTCTCGACAGTCAATCCATAACCATCTAGATATCTCGAAGGAAGATAACCGCTGGCATCGATTCCGAATTCCTTAAAGGATCTAAGCAAGATTGAGGTACTGCAAACGCCATCAGCGTCATAATCGCCATAGATAAGGACTTTCTCATGAGAGTCACGGGCTTTGAGCAAACGCTCAATGGCCTTTTTGACTATTGGATGGTCGTCGATCAAAGGGATTGAACGAAAAGAAGGAGGAAGTATGAGTTTCTCATACTCCTCCCTCGAAAGACCGTAGTAATTGAGCAAACGCTCGAGCAAGCCTTCCATTAATCGTTGATGCCGATGAAGATGGCTTCTTCTGGTTCGCTGCCTTTGCGGCGGTTGTTCTTTTCGTTAGCGCGTCTTTCTTCCTGCGCTTTCTTGCGGCTAGCAGCGACGGAATCGCTAGCTCTCTTGATGTAGACGCTAAGGAATTTGCTAGCTGGAACAAGGGTGAAGAGTGTCGCGGCAACCGCGAAGGCTAAGCCAAGGAGAGCGCCGACGAAGATAATGGCGTATTCACGTGGTCCGACGACGGCAAGAGCTAAGCAAAGCGCAGCCATGATCGAAGAGAACACGATGATCTCAAAGGCTTCTTCAGCATTGGCTTTGACAAGGCAGTTGTTCTTGAACTCAAGAGCGGTCTTATCACGCTCACGGGAATCTTTGACGATTTCCTTCGCTCTGTTAAGAGTGAAGAGAGCGACGTATAAGGCAGCCAAAGCAGCCAAAGCGGCTCCAATTGAGGCAAGTGGGGTGACTGGGAGTCTTGTGAGAGCGAAGAATCCAACGGTCAAGACACTTGAACCAAGCGAGATGACAGAGGAAACGAAGGCACGGGCAAGACCGAATCTGAAGATAAGATAGACAAAGGCGATCGCAACACCAACGCCAAGTCCAAGGTAAACGGTTGCAAGGTTTGGAGTTCCGGCCTGGTAGAAGACGGTGTTGGCACTAGCGTAAACGCTATTGTCAGCAGTGAAGGTATCAACGGCTTCTTTAACGGCCTGGTTGAGGCTGTTGAAGGTAGTTCCGTTAACGGTGAACGTCTTAGAAGTGTCCTTCTCATCGAAGTAAACGCTGAGAGGGATCTCGAAATTGTAAACAGTGTAAGTAATCTCATCCTCGTTGAGATAGACCGATCTAGTCTCAAGGGTGATGTCTTCTTCGGTGGTAAGCTCTCCAATGCTCTTCTCGTTGTATTCGATAAGAGAGAGGAAGTCATCCATGATCTGCTGTTTGTCAGCAAGCTTCTTGGTGGAGAAGGACTCGCTGTTAATCCAGTATTCGACGTTGATCGAGGTTGTGTTGTCATAGGCACCGCTGTAGTTGAAGGCACCGATGGTCGCGCTCATGACGGAGACACCGGCGATGGCGGCGACAAGAAGAGCAAGAGCGCCAATCATGAATGGCTTCTTGTGCTTCTCGAAGTCTTTGTTAGCAAGAGCACCATAGTAAGACTGCTTCTCATCTTTTAAGGCATTTGGAACCTTGGTTGGGTCAACACCAAAGAAGGCTTTGAGATGTTTTTCGCTGTCTTGGTCGTTAGCAAGTAACCAGCCTTCGATGCGGAGAAGGATAAGGTTAAGGACTAAACCAAAGGCGGAAGTTAAGGTAAGGGCAAGACCAAGATTTCCGATGGTTGAATGGACGAAACCATAGAGGCAAACACCAATAACGATGGAGATGACGGAGATATCAAGAGTTGGCCAGAGGGCTTTCTTGGAAGCTTCCTGGTGGGCTTTCTTGAGGGTGCGTCCTTCATATAGCTGCTGTTTGACTTTGTGGAAGTAATAGATTCCGCCAAAGGCAGTAACGATCGCGCCAAGACCGAAACCGGCAAGAGCGCCGATACCGAATTGAGCGCTGAAGTAAGCGAATAAGAGGATAGCGGCTTCAACCGCAACCGCTGCATTGCCAAGAATGGCAACGGCGCCGAGGCGATAGAAGACGGAGATGATCACGATTCCAATGACCAAAGCAACAAGAGAAGCAATGGCGCTAGGACCGAAGTTGATGGAGAGATGCCAATCACCGGCACGGGTGAGTGGGTCAACGCCTGCGGTCACGACGCTCGAATAAGCGAAGGTGACATCGTAGTTGTATTCTTTGGCGTTGAGAATATCGCGGTAGAACTTAGCGGCTTTGTAAGCAGCGTTAGCTTTGCTAGGATCGTAGCTGCCGTCTTTGATAGCGGCGCTCGATGGGATGAGCTGAAGCTTCTTGTAGTTGTTGTCGGAGTCGGCGGTATCGACATACCAAGCGTTGGTGGCGTCTTCGCCGAAGAGAAGACGGGCAGCCATGTTTGGAGTGTAGTCTTCGGTGCCTTTGTTCTGAACGGCAGCGTAGCTATCGGCTTCTTGTTTATGATGCCAGAGGACTAAGAGGCAGGACTTACCTGGAGTGGTAACGTTTCCTTCATCGTCTTTTTCCTCTTGGACGGTATGATCGGTGCAGAACTTGATAAGCTCATTGAGCTTTCCGTTCTCACCCTGGAAGGTCTCTTTGATCGGAACGGTAACGACTGGGACGGTGTTGACGTAAGTGATCTCAGCGTTGGTTCCTTCTTCGAATAAGCCATTGTCAGCGAAATCGACGCTGTTTGGAGCTTCGGTCATGGCATCTTCGTCGGTGGTACCGGCTTCGACGGTGACGTGCTGTCCACTATAGCTTAAATAAGTCTGAAGATAATTGTACTCGACTTCGTCGCTGCCCTGAGTACGGACAGAAACCTTGATGGTGCTGTAACCTTCTTTGGCAACGGTCGCATTGATATCCCAGAACTCGAGACGATCCTCGATTTCCTTGGCGACTTCGTTGACGGCGTAGTAGTTATCGTCTTCGACATAGGTGTCGGTGCTGACACCTTCATAGGTACTACCCTTGTCTGAAATACGGAAATATAAATCCTTGCCGCTTCCATAGGAAACGTCAGTATCCATTTTGCTCAAAGACGAGGTGATGGTCGCGCCAACACCAAGGAGCAAAGAGGCGCCAAGGAACAAATAGGCTAATGTTCTCCGCATAATAATCCTCCAACCAATTGCACTGCACAAAAAAATTGTGTTTAGCAAGCGTTTATAAGTCTACCCCATACGCGAGCGTACGCACAAGAGAAAAAGACACTTTTAGGCCAAATAGCATTAAAAGAGTGACCAATCATGGGTGATTTTCAGGTGATCGTAGGCCTTGGCGGTCGCTTCGCGGCCGCGAGGTGTTCTATTGATAAGGCCAATCATCAAAAGATATGGCTCATAAACGTCTTCCAAATTAGTGACTTCTTCGCCAATGGATGAGGCGATGCTCTCTAAGCCAACTGGGCCTCCATTGAAACGCTCAATGATGGCTTTGAGGTATTTGATATCAACATCATCGAGACCAAGGTCATCGATCTTAAGAGCTTCGAGCGCTCTGTTTGCAAGATCGACATCGATTCTGTTAAGCCCTTCAAAAGAGGCGAAGTCGCGGACTCTCTTGAAGATACGGTTTGCGATACGCGGGGTTCCGCGACTTCTTTTGGCTAAGAGCTCCACTGCTTTTTTATCGATCGGCATTCCGAGAACCTTCGAGGTTCTTTCGATGATTTTGCCAATTTCTTCTTCATTATAGAAATCTATCTTTGCACTGATTCCGAATCTGGCGCGAAGAGGCGAGGACAAATCGCCGGCGCGTGTGGTTGCGCCTACAAGCGTGAACGGAGGCAAGGCCATGTTAAGGGATTTCGCAGCTCCGTCCCTGTTGATCATGATGGAAAGCTGGAAATCTTCCATCGCGCCATAAAGGACTTCCTCGACTTGTCTTGGAAGCCTATGGATCTCATCGATGAAAAGGATGTCGCCTGGCTCGAGGTCACATAAAATGGCGGCTAAATCTCCGCTTTTCTCAACTGACGGGCCATTGACGACACGGATGTTGCCACCCATTTCATTAGCGATGACGTATGCCAAGGTGGTCTTGCCTAAACCAGGCGGACCATAAAGCAAAACATGGTCGAGGCACTCTTCTCTTTTCTTCGCGGCGCCGATAAAGACGCTGAGGTTCTTTTTAAGGGCATCCTGACCAACATATTCTTTAAGGTCCTTTGGACGCAAAGTGATGTCGGTCGCGTTGTCGCCGCTTTCTCTTCTAGCGTCAAGAAGGCGCTCGGATTCTTGCTTTTCGCTCTTTCTCATAATTATTTGAGTTTCTTGAGGGCTTTGCGGAGAACCTCTTCGTTAGAGAGTCCTGGCTCATTGATCGAGGCAAGCGCATCATCGATGGCTTTGACTTTGAAGCCAAGGGCTTTGAGGCCTTCCCTCACTTCGTCATATTGATTTGGATTGGCTTTGGAACCACCGCCCATATCGGCGAGTCTGCCTTTGAGATCAAGAATGATCTGGGCTGCGGCTTTTGGCCCGATGCCAGGAAGCTTTTTAAGGAATGTTGTGTTATTGGCGGCGATGGCTTTCATGAGGTCGTTAGGATTGGTCGCGCCTAAAGCCACGATGGCGGTCTTAGGTCCAATGCCTTTGACTTCGATAAGCGATTCGAAAGCCTCTTTCTCTAATTTGTCTTTGAAGCCGACAAGGTAATGATCGTTCTCATTGAAGACCTCGTGGACATAAACGGTCGCTTCCTCTTCGTAAGCAAAATCCGAAGTACGGGCAACCAAAAGCTCGTAGGCAATGCCGCTAGGCAAAGCGATGGCGACGCTTTCTTTGTCGATATTGACGATTTTTCCAGTGAATGAGTAATACATTATCTAGTGGTAAATTGCGATGAATAGTAAGAAAAGGAGAAAGCAGACAGCGACCGCCACTAAAGCGAGTATCGGAATCAGCAATTTATTTTCTTTCATCGACTAATTATACAGGAAATTATGATGGCTTGATATATCAAGTCGTGTAATCGAAGACGAAATCGTTGATCTGAACTTTATCGCCATCCTGGGCGCCGACTTCCTCGAGTCTTTGCTCGATGCCGATGTTATCAAGATAACGGATAAGACGGACGATGCCTTCATCGGTTGTCGTGTTGATGAGGGCGGCGTCGCGTTCGACTTTCTCGCCTTTGATGATCCAGCCGTTTTCGCCACGGAGAATCTGATAATCGGATTTTCCTTCGATCTCGCGGGCATCATAGACCTTCATCTTGGTGGTCTCGTTGACGCCTTTGATTGGGAATTCCGGAGTAGCTTCGATGAGTTCGATGGCTTTCTTGAGAAGCCTATCGACGCCTTCGTGGGTAAGGCTCGATAAAGCGATGGATTCGAATCCGAGTTTCTTGTCGAATTCTTTCTTGAGGTCTTCCGCCCCTTCCATATCCATCATGGAAGCAACGACGATCTGAGGACGCTGCTCCAAGAAAGCGTTATAGGCTTTGAGTTCTTCGTTTATGGCAAGGTAGTCCCGGTATGGATCTCTTTCGCCAGACATGGAAACGAGATGGATGAGAATCCTTGTTCTTTCGATGTGGCGTAAGAATTGGATACCTAAACCTTTACCTTCATGAGCGCCTTTAATAAGGCCTGGCATATCGGCGAGGACAAAACTTCTGCCGTCTTTGAGATAGCAAACGCCAAGGTTTGGGACCAAGGTGGTGAATGGGTAATCTGCTGTTGGGACGTTGGCTTTGCTAACGACATTAAGGAAAGTCGATTTGCCAACGCTTGGGAAACCGATCAAACCGGCATCGGCTAAAAGCTTGAGTTCAAGGATGAGTCTCTTCTTTTCGCCCGGGTGTCCGTTTTCGGCGATGCGTGGGATTCTATGGCGGGATGATTTGAAGCAAGCGTTGCCTCTTCCGCCACGTCCGCCTTTGGCGACAAGGACCTTCTGGCCCTCTTCTTTGATGTCGGCCAAAACACGGCCAGTCGCTTCTTCGGTGACGATGGTGCCGACTGGGACTTCGATGGTGACGTCCTCAGCGTTATGGCCATACCTCATCGTCTTCATTCCTTTTTCACCGTCTTGAGCGATGAATGTTCTGGAATGACGGAAATTGTAAAGGTTGTTTAGGTTAGCCTTTCCAAGGAAATAGATGGAGCCACCACGGCCTCCGTTTCCTCCGTCAGGCCCGCCTTTCGCGGTGTTTTTGTCACGAAGAAAAGAGATGCAGCCATCG
>JAFYAZ010000027.1 GCA_017540455.1 Bacilli bacterium
GGACTATCATAATCCTTTGTTCCCACTATTTGATTATAGTTTTATTTAAGAATACCTTGCCGCATATTTTTTACTCCTTTTCTGGAATTGAATTATTATATCACATCAGTTTTAGGAAAACAAGTATCTAAAAGAAATTTTCGACCGGAGATAAAATCATGAAACTCTATTACGACGACGAATACAACATTCTAAAAGACATACATGACCTTACACCCTCTGAATGCCTAATCATCTCCGATCAAGAAGGAACCACAGCCTACGATGAGACCGCCAAAATTATCGACGACATCCTATCTGAAAGCGGCCTTTCAAGATGGGCCGACAATTCAAAATCCGAATTCCCACCGGATTTGATCAATGAGCAAGATTTATTGGCTATGGAAGTGATGAGAGTGGATGACCATTCTTCAAATGGTAAAAAGAACCCCGTTTTAGCCAAGCAAAGAATAATGAGCGAAGAGGCAAGAGGGTTAGTGGAACAAATGCCGAACCATCCGCCCTTAATCATAAATGCCATTACAGACTTGCCTACGGAAAGGGACCATAACTATAGATTTTATTATTCAAGCTTCCAAAGGACGCTGCGGAAGCACTTAAGCAAATTGCCTCAATATAAAGAAAATTACCCAAACAGCAAAATTATCTTCTGTGTTTTCGACGAAACGAGCGGAGTCTATTTCGAAAGGGCAACGGCCATGTCCGATTATGGCGCTGGAGGCAGAATCCATTTTCCGTTTTGTGACAAACGCTTTCTGGACGTATTCATGGAGAGCGATCTAGATTATCTGATGTGGTACATCCCATATAATCATTACGAAACTATAGGGGCGCATCTGACCCTCCCTCATCTAATAATCTTCGACATAAAAAACGCAAGGAAGAACCCCGATTTCAAGCGTCTCGATTATGACGAAAAGTTGATGGTTAGCAACGAAAAGTAGGGCGCGCGCCACCCACCCGCAACCTAACCCTCCCTGGCGTCGGAATGACTTAGGGCCCCTATGTGACGGCGCGGCATTGCTGAAGGATGGGGGTAGCGAAAAGAGGTCGGCCTTCGGCCCAATTCCAGATATTTGAGATCCGCCTACTTTATGGCGTTGACGATGAGCTCGATCAACTCTTCTTTGCTGAGCCTGTTCAAAGCCTTCCGGACGGCGTCTTTCTCCCCGTCCTGCCCATCGTTGCCGACTAGGTAGTCTATAGAGACGCCTAAGGCTCTGCTAAGCTTAATGAGGTCTTTTGCACTAGGGTCGTAGATGCCGTTCTCCCAATTGAGCACCGTGACCGCGCTGACGCCTACTATCTCCGCAAGCTGCCGCTGGGAGACGCCTTTTTCTTCTCTGATCTGCTTGATTCTCATGAGCGAAAAGCCCTCCTTCGGGCTAAATATCGAAGATGAGGGCTCATCGTTTCTACAATAATTAAGCCTACCTTATCAAAACGGTTGATTAATTAAGCCTGACTTAACAAAATCATCCATTTTCATTAAGCCCAACTTAAGATTCCTCCTTGAAAATTAAGGTAGGCTTAATTAACCTTCCTATCGGAGGTGAAGAAAAAGGCTAGGGGTCGCCTAGCCAAATTGCTACTTTTTGTTGAATTCGCTCACCCTGGAGAAATTGGGGTAGACGCGGCAGATCGCGTAGTTGTTGTCTACGACGAAGAAGCCGTAGCCGTTTCTCTTGCTGAGATAGTGGCAGTATACCCACGTCTTTCGAGCCTCATCCAGCTTGATGAGGTAGCGGACCCGGGAATCCGTATCCTGCGCGATGTGCCCAGTCTCAGAAATTGAGACTTGCATCGCGTTCTCGAGCCGATGGTATGCAGCGCGATCCAAAACAAACTGCCTCATAAGCTTAGCCGTCTCTCCTTCGTTCGAGATGCACGATGAAGTCAAAGAGAACTTTGCCTCCCTCGTGGAGCCTTAGTCTGGTCGATTCCTTCTCCGAGTAGATTTCGTAAAGCACAAGCGCCTTTCTCTTCCTCTTCTTCCATGTGGAGTCGAGGGTAAGGCGATTCTGCTTCAAGAATTCCTCGTGCAAAGGGCCGGGGAGACTGAGGATAGGTATAAACCGGTCAGGGATATACCCCAGCATGAATACCTTGGCCAGGTATTTCTCTAGGACCGGGTAATACTCGGGCTCAGCCATCCAATCCGGTAGGAAGACCCTGGCTATCGGCTTGCCCAGCTTATTCAGCGGGCCGGGTATCAGGACCGTCTTAGGTCGATCCATGGAGCGGCCGTCGACGAAGAACTCGACGTGCCTTGTGCCGTCTTCGAGAAAGATTGAGCCCTCTCGAACTGTGAAACTGATTTGGGTTCTGGCCGAGAAGGTCAGAAGCCTCCAAATGAGCTTATGGTAGGGCGGATCAATGATCTTGTTGGGCATAAGCGTTTACCAACGGAGATTCTTACCTGTTTCCTTGACCACAATGTTGACTGGCAGGAAGAGCAAGGCGTCGAAGTAAGTGTTGATGCAGAGTCCGAACAGCCCGTGTCCCTTGTCGACGATCCAATAGTAGAAGTGATAGCTATCCGCCTTCTCCAAGTCGCCGTCTAGCAGGAGCCGATGGGTTTCCAGGAGCTCGTCACAAAGTGTTTGCGGCAATTCGAATTGGGGGTACAATCTTGGCCTACCCTTGAAGGCCGGGAAGAACCATCGCGCATGGTTGCGGAACTCATTGTAGTGGAACAATGACGTGACGCTCCATTGGAAGACGTAGACTTCCTTGTTGAGCTTCGATTCCTTGTTCTGGAAGATCGTTCCGTCGAAACCGTTGTTCAGGCCCAGGCAGAAGATCACGGATCGATCGCCCAAGGTGAGGATGGGCTTGCCGTGGTCCTCGGAGTACACGGCTCCGTATTCGTAGCCGAGACGCCTGACCTGCATCGCGTAGATGCTATGGAATTCCTTGCTTATTTCGTAGCGGTAATCTCGATATTGGATTCGTTCACCTCCTTTCTCGATTAATTGTGGCCGCACAATTTGCCGCGAGAAGCCGTAGAAACTGTCCCCCTTTCAACAATGCTGATGCTGCCGCATAAAAAGTATCACTGAGAGGGATCGTCCAGTCGGATTCAGTACCGAGGTTGGGTCGGATTCAGTACCGATGGACGGGCCAGAGCCTATCTGCAATACGGCTCTGCTCATCCCTATCTGGCGATACGGGCTGAGAAAATTATAAGTAGTACTAATGAGTTTTAAAAGATTGAAGAGTAAGGACTTATCTAGGATAATGTCATAAAGGTTAAAAAAGATGGATGTAAAAAAGGAGATAGCCTCTAATCTTAAGAGGATTCGCAAAGAGAGGGGCATGAGCCAGCAGAAAGCGGCCGAGTATCTAGGGCTGACACAAGGTCTCATCAGCCAGTACGAGAAGGGCACCACGATGCCCAGCGTCGAAGTTTTGGCGGATTATGCCGTCAAATTCCATGTTTCTTTAGACTTTATCTTTGGCTTGACCCAATCAGAGGCCGGTACGATCTTCAAAACCGAGGTCCTGGAGGCGATGTCCGCGCCCATGGCTTCCCCTTATGGCAACCCGGACGCGCCCGGGGAGATCGACGTCGAGGCCATGCGGAAGCTGATCGACGAGGAAATCAGGAAGAAAACCGAGAAGAAGTAAGGGGGAAACCTCTTATTTTTTTCGCATAGAATATTAGCATTACTAATAATTTGTGGTATAATTACCTTGACGGAAATAAATTATTCCGATGGAGGTAACCACGATGAAGAAAGGCGTCATCTACGCGAGGTACTCTTGCGACAAACAGACCGAGAATTCCACCAAGGCCCAGCTCCGCGAATGCCGCGAATGGGCGGAGAAGAACGACATCACCGTCATCGACTCTTATTGCGATGAGGCCATTTCCGGGCGCACCGACAGGAGACCGGCTTTCCAGAAGATGATCGCCGACGCCCAGCGTGGCTATTTCGAGTGCATCGTCGTCTGGAAGGGCGACCGCTTCTCCAGGTCCAGGGCGGACGCGGCGAAATACAAGACGATGCTGAAGAAACTCGGCATCCGCGTCCTCTCCGTCACGGAGCCTAACATCGAAGGGTCCCAGGCGATTCTGATGGACGGCATCAACGAGGCCTTCGCGGAATACTACTCCGTGGAGCTAGCCGAGAAAATCAACCGCGGGCTGGACCAGAACGCCCTGGATGGGAAATGGAACGGCGGCGCGGTTCCTTTGGGCTACGACCACGACCCGAAGACCCAGAAGCTTTCCATCAACGAGAAAGAGGCGGAAGTCGTCCGCAAGATTTTCAAGCTCTACACCGAGGACCAACTTAGCGCGAACGCGATCGGGGCGAGGCTCCAGCAGGAAGGGTTCATCACCAAACGCGGGAAGCTCATCAGCAAGGCCGGCGTCTATTCCGTGCTGACCCACGAATGCTACACGGGCGTCTACCATTGGCGCCAGTACACCGTGAAGAACATCTTCCCGCCCATCATCGACGAGGAGACCTACCAGGCTGCGCAGGCTCTTTTGAAGAAGAACTGCCACTCGCGCGGAGTTAAGAGCACGGGCATCGAGTACTTCCTCGCCGGGCGACTCTATTGCGGGCAGTGCGGAAGGAAAATGGTGGGGCGTTCCGGCTATGGCGGACACAACCATAAGAAGTATTACTACTATTCATGCAAGGACACGCACGGGAAGCGCGTGTGCCCGATGAAGGACGTCCCTAAGGAACTCGTTGAGGAATCCGTCATCCGCATCCTCCGCGAGAAGGTCCTGCTCGACAAAGGGATGCGCGAATACTTCACCGATGCCATCCTCGGCTACGTCAACGGCGAGAACCCAGAGATCCCGGCGTTAGAAAAAGAGCTCGATGAACTCAACGCGAAAATCAAGAAGCTGGTGCTCCTGGCCGAGGAGATGGACGACATCGAAGAGGTCGCGGAAAGGCTTAAGGCCCTAAAGTCAAAAAGGGAGGGCATCCAGGAGAACCTGAGGCTGTTGAAGCATCGCGTTTCATCGGTGGACGCGGTGGACGTGAATTCCTTCTTCGACCATCTTGCCTCTTGCCCCTTTGAGACCCCGGAAGACAGGCGGTTCCTGGTCAACACATTCCTCCATAAAGCCTACGTGTTCGACGATGGCCACATCACCTTATATCTAAATTATCGCGGTCAAATCAGCACTTTTATGGAAAATGGTAAGGTTCGTATGTCGTCTCCTATGGTCCACCAAACCGATAAGAAGTTGAACCACGAGCACTTCATAAACCATGATGTATTCGGGCTTGACACAAGCTACTTCCACCGATGAAGTAGATAACAGAGACCCTTATTGGGTCTCTTTTTTGTTATTTCTTCGTTACAGCTTTTCGCTCTTAGAAGATTGATAGAAGAGGTTGCGCATACCATAATAATTGGAAATGATTAAGACCAATCGAAAGCATCAAAATTATGGACAAAGAAGAAACTAAATTAATGACATGGCTTATTAACTCCTTTAAAGAACAAGCGGAATCAGGCGGCTATTATTCAAATTTTTACCGATGCATACCTGACGCTTTATACCAGTGTGAAGTCAGGATAGATAGATTTCCGAACAGTTTTACACGCAATCCAAAATTGGAAAAAGCTTCAATTTCTTTTTTTACGAACGATGACGAAGTATTTGCGACACTCCAAAATAGTTACCACTTTGATAAACTTGCAGAACTCGTTTTGCGTTATATCGATACCGAAGGTCGTTACGAATTAGATTTTGATGAAGACGGCGCGCCTAATATTGCGATAAAGAAGAAACTAAATATTAGTCCAATCTCAAAAGAACCAGTTCATTCGTTCGAAGACAATGAAGGCGTGGTACTAACGGAAATAGGCGGTGCGGAACACTCTATTTTTGGGGCTGTTGCTTGGATTAGCAATCCGAAAATAGTTAGAAAATTAAAGGAAAAGGCTGAATCCGGTGTGATCATTGTCTTCCTTGCGGACAAGAACGGTCCAAATGATTCTTTCAGGCAAAAAGCCGAATTTAAAGAACTTTCGTTCCCGATTTTTTATGTTAAAGAAATGTTTGGTAGCGGAAACGATTCGGACAGAATAATGCACGAGAAGTTTTGCGTTATTGACAACAAGAAAGTATTGAATGGTTCGTTCAACTGGACCGAACACGCAACAAGAAACGACGAGACTCTCTCCATATTCGAGGACGTTGGTTCTGTGACAAAATATTCTGCCGAATTTAAACGCCTTTGGTCAAAGTATAAAGTGCATAAAGACTTCGAGCCCGAATACGGAAGAGTGCAGGCTCCAAAGAAAGAAGAGTGATTGCGCTTGCTTGGCCCTTTCGTGTAATAGTGGGCCACCAAACCGCAACTCTATCCGAATCAACTATCTGCGTTTAGATTATTAGAAATGGCAAGGCATGGCGGCCGAACTTTTACTGCATTACAGTGCCATATAAAGGAAACCGATTATGGCCTCCCTTTTTTCTTTTCTTTTACGAAGATATTTGCCGACTGTACGAAATATGGTGGTTTTCTTACAAGTAATTTGTTATAACCCTTTCGTACACTAATAAAGGGGCTCTTTATGAAAAAAGTATCAATCAAACGCGCGCTTTTTTTGAGCACGCTGTGTCTTACCGCTTTAGCGGGCTGCGGTGGTCAAGGAACTGAAACCAGCACCGAAGCCTCGATCGTTGACCCAAGCGGATTCAAAAACGTTAACGACAAGGAAGCCTTCGAAATCCATAGCGATCTCCAGAAAGCCTTCTTGGAATACGATGGACCGTACGCGACGATTCCGGCTGACATGTATCCAGACGGAACGGCGAACCTTTCCGATTCCAATCCAATCACTTTGACCTGGGATTATGAGCTTCCAGAAGGAAAGGAAGTCACTTCCTATAGCGTCATCTTCGGCCAGAAGTCCGATTTGAGTGATGGTTACCGCGTGCTTGGTGACACTGAAGAATCGATTACTTTCTCCAACCCATTCTTAGGAACCAACTATTACAAACTCATCGCCACCTTCGCGGATGGCTCAACCGAAGAATCTTTGATTCACACCTTCGAGGTCAATAGCAAATACCCAAGGAACCTTACCATCTCTGGCATGACCAATTGCCGCGATATGGGCGGAAGAGTCACTGAGGATGGCACCAAGATCAAACAAGGCATGATCTACCGCACTAGCGGCAAGAACCAGAATGGCTCTTTGACCGACGCGACCACCGAGGAAATGATCAATCACCTTGGCGTTAAGAATGAGATCAACCTCGCCGGTGACAGTGATTCCTATAACCTCAAGCTCGAAGGCACGACCTTAATCAGCAGCTGCAAGATGGACACCTCGAGCACCGGTGGCTTCCATCACTTCTCAAGAAACACCGAAGCCGTTAAGAACTTCTTCACCATCCTCTCCGATGAGGACAACTTCCCTCTCTTCTACCATTGCAAGATCGGCACCGACAGAACCGGCTTATGCTCCGTCTTATTAAGCGGTCTTCTTGGCGTCTCTCTCGATGAAGTCTATCAGGACTATCTCTTCTCTAACTTCGGCAAGATCGGAGAAAAGAGAGGCATCGGCACTGGCGATTCCCACGACATGCTCAAATACGTCAACGACTTATTGACCTTCTCTGGCGCTTCATTCAAGAACAAGGTCTATAACGTCCTTCTCTCAATCGGCTTATCGAGAGAAACCTTAGACAAGGTTATCTCCAACCTCACCGAAGGTCCTGCCCCAAAAGGCAACGATGCCAATCAGGTCATCGCTAGGGCAGACGCCTTAACCGCTTCTGGGGTTGATGCGACCACCGATACGAGCGACAGAAAACACCCAGATACCTATTATGTTCTCGATAGCGAGGACAAATCCGTCAGCTATTCCTTCGATGTGTCTACCGCCTTCACTGGCCAGGTTGTTGCTTATCTTGGAAACTCCGATGCTTCAACGAGCAAAAAGATCGGCGACGCCATCACCTGCGAGATCGACGGCAATGATTTAGAGATCAGGGACGTCACTTACAAAGATGCCAGAATGGGCAAGTGCACCGTCAGCGGCTCTTCCCGTATGAACTACTTCCCGGTCATCCTTGGCACGGCTGAGCTTTCCCAAGGAAACCACACCATCCAAATCACCGGAAGCGCTGAAACGATGAACCTCGGAGGCATCTACATCTTCGATAACGCCACAGCGGGCGGATCTAACGGCATCGATTAATCAACACCGACATAGAAGGTCCCTTGCATAGGGACCTTTTTATTGCTACATTTTGTAAAAAAGCATCTAATTTGAGAAAAGAAATTAGACCATTTATCATATTTATAGTGAATTCCGACTATTGTCGGTTAGAATATAGCCCAATTTAGGAGACACTATGTCTATCCGCGCGGATCAAAAGCATTATTACAGAACAATCGACAAAACTTGCCTCACTGCAAATACGCTGTATCTCGTTTTGCATGTTTTCTATCTTGTCTTGTTCCTTATCTCCGGACTCACGGTTCTTTCAATCGTGACTGGCGTTGTCATTGCTTTCTATGTCTTCGCTTACTGGCTCATAAAGATTAAGAAGTATTACTTGTACGCTCTCATCTGCGGAAACGTCTTCTTCGTCTTCATCGCCGTCACATCTTTGATGGCCGGATTCAATACAGGCTTCCATTTCTATTTGGTCGGCCTATGCATTGTCTCCTTCTTCACTTCCTATTTCTCAAAAAGCAAGGATATCAAGGGCTCAATCGTTTGGGTTGGCCTTTCTCTCGCCATCTACCTGACCCTCTATTTGGTCTCGCAGTTCAATGAGCCATACTACAGGATCGAGAAATGGCTTGAGATCACTTTATTCAGCACGAACGCAGTGGTGCTCTTCCTCTTTATCGCCTCCTACATGGTCGTCTTCTTGAAATACGCTTTATCGCTTGAGAAGAAGATCATGAATGAATCAAGAACCGATGAGCTCACCCAGATCAAGAACCGCTATGGCTTATATGACTACTTCGAGATGATGGAAGACAAGAGCAACAAAGTCCTCGCCCTCTTCGACATCGACGATTTCAAAGCCATCAACGACCGCTATGGCCACGTTGGAGGAGACTATGTCCTCAAGCGAATCGCCGAAATCGCTTCTGAAGAATTAAGCGATTCCTTCGTCTGCCGTTATGGCGGAGAGGAATTCGTCATCGTCATGGAAGAAAATGAGAAAGCCCCAGTCCTTGATAGGCTTGAGGCTTTAAGAAAGCGAATCGAAAGCGAACCATTCGGCTTCGAAGGCGAGCCAATCCATGTCACCGTCACCATCGGCGCGACCAAGAACTGCGATGAGATTTCTCTTGAGAGTTGGGTCAGCCAGACTGACGAGAAGATGTATTCCGGAAAGAAGAGCGGAAAGAACAAAACCGTCTATTAAACGAAGAGCCATCCTTTACGATGGCTTTTTGTATTAAAATAGAGATACACATATTGCTAGTATGGCTTACTCAATAGTTGGCATCCTTGCCATAGCAATTCACATAATCGCGAACCTCGATATCCTCCACGACATCGGAAAGGCTGAGCGTTTCTCGGGAGAGAAGTATTATTTCTTTTTCCTTTTGGCCGTCATCTCTTATCACATCACGGACGGCTTCTGGGGATTCTTATATGACGCCCACCTCGTCACGGCGGTCTTCATCGACACGACCATCTATTTCGTGACGATGGCCGCTTCGATCCTTTTGTGGGGCCTTTTCATCTACCGTTACTTACAGCAAAGGAACAGGGTAATCGTCTATGCGAGCATCGCCATCTTCGTTTTCCAGATTGCCGTCGTCATCATCAATCTCCTCGTCCCATTGCTCTTTGAGGTCACGCCTGATTGCGTTTATAGCGCCCTCCCGTTCAGATACGTGGTCCTCCTCGTTCAGATCCTAGGCTTCCTTATTGCCGCGGCATGCACCTTCATCGGGTCAAGGCACGTGAAAGGGTCCATGAAACGCCATCACATCACGACCGGCGTCTTCTCCCTATTCATGATCGCCGCCATCACCCTTCAGGTCTTCTTCCCTCTCCTCCCGATGTATTCAATCGGCTATCTCCTTGGCATATGCGCCCTCCACTCTCTTGTGGTGGAAGACGAAAGAAAAGCCAGGCAGTCTCAGCTTGATGAGGCCAACTTCCGCGTCTCGATCGATTCCTTGACTGGAGCGATGACGAAATACGCCTATGTCGACGCTGAAACCAAGATCGACTCCCAGATCGACAGCGGGGAATTAGGCCCTATGGCGACCGTCGTCTTCGATTTGAATGATCTCAAGAAAATCAACGACACCAAAGGTCACCAGGCCGGAGACAAATACATCATCGATTCCGTGAAGCTCATCAAGGAATATTTCAGGAACATACCTGTCTACCGCGTAGGCGGAGATGAATTCGCGATCATCCTCACTGGGGACGATTACGAAAGAAAAGAAGCGATGCTTAGGGCCTTCAACGAGAAGATCGATGACAACGTCGAAAGAGGAAACATCATCGTCATCTCCGCAGGCGCAGCCGATTATGACCCAGAAAGGGACAGCACGATCATCCAGGTGTTCACCCGCGCTGACAGAGAGATGTTCGTGAGGAAACGCTCCCTCAAGGAAAGACAAGCTAAGAAACAATAAAAAGGACGCACTAATCAGGCGTCCTTTTTTCTTCGTTCTTTTTATTCTTCCTTGAGAGCCAAAGGCTTGATTCTCATGACCACCTCGTTAGCGATGAGCGAGAGGGTGAGCATGATTGTCGCGCCCCAGGAGACGTCGCTAAGGTAGTGGGCGGCTGCAAGGATTCTCGCAATAGCGACCAGCAATGTCAGAGCGCCCGCCACGATGAAGGCAGGGAGCTGATACTTTTGATACTTCTTGTTGGCTAACGGGAAGAAGGTCGCCGCGACAAAGAGGATAGACACCTCAGCGGTATGTCCGCTTGGATATGATTTGAAGTTATCCTTCGGGATGTCATAAAGTTCCATCAAGTCTTTGTAGTTCTTGCATGGCTCCCACCAATTGTGGAAGGCGATATCCGCATTAGCCGAAATCAATCTGTAGCGAGGCCTGTGCATGAGGCTCTTAAGCCCTGTGACCGCGCCTAATAAGGCGATGGCGAGGATTCCCGCGATGATCACGAAGATGATCCACATATTCTCGTTTTGGCAGTCTTTGAAGAGGAGATATCCTCCAAAGCCGGCTGCCGCTTCTGGGATGATGACGATAAGATAGCCAACCCATTCTGGGGCGGCGC
Organism: Bacilli bacterium; assembly: GCA_017540455.1. Classification (GTDB taxonomy): domain Bacteria; phylum Bacillota_I; class Bacilli_A; order RFN20; family CAG-826; genus UBA4951. The sequence continues at coordinate 11,230 of JAFYAZ010000027.1, forward strand.
CATAGAAACCGTTGATTCCGAAGTACTCGCCAGCAGGGTAGTAGATGGAGATACCAAAGCAAACCGCCGCCATTAGGCCAAACAAGACTTTGAGGAAGGTCTTGTAATTGCCTTTGACGATGAAGGCGATGAAACCGCCTCCCATAGCCGCGACCCCGGCAAAGCCGATAGTCGGAAGGATGGCGGACATAGCTAAAGCAAACCCGTTTGTCGGGGATGCGATTGCAGTGGAGATGCTTAAGTCAAAAAGCGACCCGAAAACGATGCCGATGACCGCGATTCCCCACGCGATGATTAAAGGGATTCTCATGTTCTTCATGTGATAGACCTCTTGCCTATTATTATACGTGTTCGAAAACGCTTTGTTTTCCCTTCTTTTCTTTGGGGTGAAAGAGTTTCTTCATTTCCACCCTTTTATGAAATAAACTTATCTCATATGGATGATTTCTTTAGGTTTGACGGCCACTACACTCGCGCGCCTGAAGGCTGGGGCTCTTGGCAGCAGCTTTTGATGGTCACGTCCTTTGTCGTGGCGATGGTCTTTTTCGCAGTCTACTTTGGCATGAAGTATCGCCATGAGGAGGAAGCGAAGAAGCTTTTCGTTTTGAAAGTCACCGCCATCGCGATCGACGTGATTGAACTCATCAGGATCATCGCATTGGTCTTCGGTGGAGGAAACGGCCCTGAGGCTCTCCTTTATTACTTGCCTTTATTCCTTTGCAGCTTCCAGTTCATCTCAATCCCGGTTGCCGCTTTCGGGAAAGGAAAGATTCGCGAAGCCGCGACGGATTTCCTCTTCCTCTTTGGTATCCTTGGAGCGATCGCTGGAACATATGGGGCAGGGCAAAACTATGGAGCCTATCCGGTCTGGAGCTTCCACAACGTCTTCTCAACCATCACCCACACGATGTCAGGCTTCGCTGGCTTATATGTCGCGATAGTCGGCCTACTCACCCTCAAGGTGAAGAACATCAAATGGGTCGTCGCTATATTGTTTGGCTTTGCCATCGTCGCCTATATCGTCGATATCACGATCGACTACAACTACATGTTCCTCATGAGGGGAGATGGCACACCGTATGACATGTTCTATGACCTCGTTCATGGAAATCGTATCCTTTATCCGTTGACCGTCATGTTCCTCTTCATGCTTTATATGGCTGCGGTCTATGGCACCGCATATGCCATACCGTCCTTCAGAAAGCAGGCTTTTGAGAGAAAACCTACCACCCAGGCAAATTGACCGATTTTTCAAGCGGTCTTAGAATAGCGTTGCTACATAGGTAAACAACATGAAAAAGAAACCATTATTATTCGCCGCATCCGCCGCCGCAGTCCTCTTAGGGTCTTGTGGCCCATTCACTTCCCATTGGAGCGCCAAGATGTTCATCCATTCGAACAACTCCCATTCCGCATCCATGAGCTTCGATGAGTTCAAAGGCCTCATCGTCTTCAACATGAGATGCAAGGACGATACATATAACGCTCTCACGTATGACCTCAAATTGACCGAAGGCAAATTCACCGTCTCTTACGCCTATGCGGAAGATGATGTCAAAGAGGTTCTCACGATTGAAGGAACGGACACGAAAGAAGGCTGGGTCGCTCTCCCAAAAGAAGGGGAGTTCTATCTCCTCGTCGAATCGGAAGAAACCTCTAAATCAGGCGACTTCAAATTCGATCTCAAGAGCTACTCCGACCTCGCTTTCGCTTAGTGAAGAAATAGGTAAATAATTACCCTTATAAGTGGAGGGTCCTTATGGAAATAAGGGCCCTTTTTTGTTATATTTGTTCAGAGAAAACATAAGGAGACACATATGGCAATCGCTGATGAGATTTTTATACAGAACATGAACGATATCATTAACAATGGGACCTGGGATACCGATTATCCAGTCCGCCCACACTGGGCAGACGGAACCCCAGCTCACACCGTTAAGAAATTCTGCATCGTCAACCGTTACGACTTAAGCAAAGAGCTTCCGATCCTCACCATCCGCAGAACCTATTTCAAGTCCTGCCTCGATGAGCTTCTTTGGATCTGGCAGAAGAAGAGCAACAACATCCATGACCTCCATTCCCACGTCTGGGATAGCTGGGCGGATGAGACTGGCTCAATCGGAAAGGCCTATGGCTATCAGCTCGCCAAGAAAGCAATTTACCCAGAAGGCGAATTCGATCAGGTCGATAGAGTCCTCTATGACCTCAAGCACAACCCACATTCCCGCCGCATCATGACGAACCTCTATAACTTCGAGGATCTCCATGAGATGCATCTTTACCCATGCGCCTACTCGATGACCTTCAACGTCACCGGCGACACCCTTAACGGCATCCTCAACCAAAGAAGCAACGATATGCTTGCCGCGAACAACTGGAACGTCCTTCAGTACAGCCTTCTCCTTATCATGTTCGCCCAGGTAAGCGGGCTTAAGGTCGGTGAGCTCGTTCACGTCATCGCTGACGCCCACATCTATGACCGTCACATCCCAATCGTCAAAGAGATCATCGCCAAGAAGCCTCACAAAGCTCCAAAGCTCTGGGTCGACCCAAACATCAAGAACTTCTATGATTTCACCGTCGACAGCTTCAAGCTCATCGATTACGAATACGAGCCTCTCGACAAGAAATTCGAGGTCGCTATCTAATGATCCGCATCATCCTTCACGTCGATAAGGAGTGGGGCATCGGCAAAAGAAACGGCCTCATGTTCAACCTTCCGAAAGACATGGCCTTTTTCAGGAACACCACCAAAGGCCACGTCGTCGTGATGGGAGAAAACACCCTTCTTTCCTTCCCTAACTCCAAACCGCTCAAGAACCGCACGAACATCGTTCTTTCAGCAGACCCAACCCACGAATATGAGGGCTGCATCAATCTCCACACCATGGATGACCTCCATAAGAAGATGAGAGAAGTCGCTGAAAGCGGAGAGGATGTCTATGTCATCGGTGGAGCAAGCATCTATAGGGCTCTCTTGCCTTATGTGGACGACGCTCTTGTGACGAAAGTCGATGCGGTAGGGGGAGCTGACGTCTTCTTCCCTAACCTCGACGAGGATCCTTCCTTCGAATGCGTCGAGCAAAGCGAGAAAGAGAAGGATGAGGACGCTTATATATCCTTCACCCGCTACGTGAACAAGAACAAGTTGCCTCTCTAAAAAGACAAAGAAAAACAGGCCGCGTGCCTGTTTTTTGTTTACACAAAAGGCACGATACAGCCTGTATTCTTTTTATTGCTTTACTTGAAGGCTTTGGTGTGGTTAACTAGTTTCGTTTACTAGATAACCTCGTGACGATAACAAACAACATCCGGAGCCGAACATGAAAATAGCCTTATCAACCGAATCCTCAAGCGATCTCCCAAGAGACCTTGCGGAAAAACACAACATCCACGTCATCGCCTTCACCGTCGTTAAAGGTGAGGAAACCGTCAAAGACGGAGAAGAGACATTAGAGAGCCTTTATTCCTTCGTCCAAGAGAAGAAGACCCTTCCTAGGACTACCGCCATCAACGTTGAGGAGTTCAAAGAGCATTTCTCAAACCTTCTCAAAAAATACGATGCGGTCGTCCACGTCAGCATGAGCCACGCCTGCTCTAGCGCTTACGACAACGCCGTCAACGCCGCAAAAGAATTCGAAGGCAAGGTCTTTGTCGTCGATTCCCTCGTCTTCCACACAGGACAGGCCCTCTTGGCCTTATATGGCGCATCCCTCATCAAAGATGGATTCAAACCAGAGGAGATTGCGGAAGCCTTAAAAGAAAGAGCGAACTACATATCAACTACCGCCACGCTTGAAACGGTCAATTACCTCTATAAAGGCGGAAGATGCAACGCCCTTGCCATGATTGGCGCCAACATCCTTGGCCTCCGCCCGATGGTGGAGCTCCGCGAAGGCTCAATCAAGCTTGCGAAGAAGTTCATCGGTCCTCGTAGGCTTTGGACCAACGCCTATATCAACTTCATCATGGCAAAGATTGAGAAAGGCGCAGACAAAACCGTTGCCTTTGTCTCATCAACCACTGATATGCCAGAAGCCACTGAAACTGCCGTCAGAAAACTAAAAGAAGCAGGATTTGCAAACGTTTTTGTCGCTAAAGCGGGTGCCACGATCGGAACCCACACCGGCCCAGGAACCTTCTCCATCGAATATATCGCCGATGGCCCTCATTCTTGGTCAATCTTCTAAAAAGAAAACCGGCCCAATCGGGTCGGTTCTTTTTTATTTTTCTTCTTCGGCGTCGATGACGTCGTCTTTCTTCTTCTCGGAATCGCTAAGATCATCGAAGCTGAGAGGGACTTTCTCTTTGGTGATCGCATAGGCGATGTCGATGACCCAGACGATGAAGGAAACGCCAGGGATGCAGTTGATGATGAAGAAGACTAAGCGTCCGGTGTCTTTGGCCTTGTCCTCGATAAGGATGAATAAACGGTAGAGGAAGCAGAACCAGAAGAAGATGCTGAAGATGATTTTGACGACCTTGTCTAATGAGTTGTACCACTTGATGTAGGAATCCATAAACAAACCTCTATTTGAACGCGACTATTATAGCAAAGAAAAAGGCTCCCACTAGGGGAGCCCTAAGTTTTAAAAGGGAATTAGGCAGCTTTGCCAACGGAACCGAAGAGTTCCATCTTCTCTTTGACTTTGGCTTTGATGGCCTCAACGCCTGGCTTGAGGATCTTACGTGGATCGAAGCCTTTTTCTTTGTTGGCGGCACTTGGGTCGGCTTTGCCTTCGGCGCAGTACTTGATGGTAGCGGCAGCGAAGACTAACTGGCACTCAGTGTTGACGTTGATCTTGGACATACCTTTGGCGATAGCGGCTTTGACTTGCTCATCTGGAATGCCGGTTCCGCCATGGAGAACGAGTGGGATGCCAGAGGTGGCAGCCTGGATCTTCTCTAAAGCGTCGATGTGGAGGCCTTTCCAGTTTTCTGGATAGATGCCGTGGATGTTGCCGATGCCAGCAGCGAGGAAGTCAACGCCGAGGGCGACGATCTTCTTGCACTCTTCTGGGTCAGCGACTTCACCGTCAGCGGTGACACCGTCTTCGGTTCCGCCGATAGCACCGACCTCAGCCTCGATGGAGAGGCCTTTGTCGTGGGCAAGGGCGACGAGTTCAGCGGTCTTGGCAAGGTTCTCTTCGATTGGGAGGGAGCTGCCATCGAACATGACGCTGGAGAAACCAGCGGCGATGCATTCCTTGACGGCATCATAGGTGCCGTGGTCAAGGTGAAGGGCGACTGGAACGGTGATGCCCATGGATTCGTCCATGGCACGAACCATCGCGGCGACGACTTTGAATCCGCCCATGTACTTGGCAGCGCCAGCGCTGACACCAAGGATGACAGGGGATTTGAGTTCTTGGGCGGTCTGAAGGACGGCTTTGGTCCATTCTAAGTTGTTGATGTTGAAATGTCCGACGGCGTAGTGACCATCGTGGGCAAGCTTCAACATTCTTGTTGCATTAACGATCATTTAATTTGAACCTCCTAAGTTCAATCAGTATGTAAATTATCTTTCATATTTGGTTTCGTTTCAATCATTCTGATAAGAATGACTGAGGAAAAGAAAAAGGACCGCGTGATGCGGCCCTATTTTGTTGATGTTGGGGGACTTATTTTGTGATTCCAAGATCTGTCAAGACAGCGATATTACGCACGGCTGGCATAATTTGGTTGTTGTCGATTGAGAGGTTCGTCTCAAAGGACAAAGTATTCTCGCCAGGAAGGAGGTGAGTGCCTTTGAGGACGAGATGCTGGAATGAACCATCCGCAGGAAGGTTGAAATCCGAAGTTAGAACGGAAAGCCCATTAACCTTGATGAAGAGATAATCGCTGATGTTGCCAATCCTGATGTCAACGAGGGTATTTGAATCCCTACCATTAACCTTAATTTTTTGATTTTGAGTTTTGACTTCACCGACCGCAAGAACGATGTCGATATCAGATTTGCCATAATCGGTTGTTTCGATCTTGTAGGTGATGGAGCCTCCTTCTTTGAAACCGGTGGCGATTTCCCAAGAGGTTCCTTCGACTGGCTCGTATTCCACTCCTGCGGATCTGTCAGCTTTCACATCGGCATCATGAATGTCGTAAACATAAGCGCCTTTGTACTTACTCTTTGTGGAGGTGACAGTTTTCGCATCGTCGTCATAAGAAACATAATCGTTATCTCTGAAAACCTCTTTCGGGAGCTGAGGAGTGTTGGCAAGAAGCACTTCTTTCTCCTTCTCGTAGTTCTCACTGTAGTTGTTGTAGTTGATGTAGCTAGCGAGGAAGGAAATGCCGCTGATGAGAAGGGCGACGACGCCTAAGAGGATGGCGATTGAAGAAATGAGATGGTATTTGACTTTCTGAAGGAATTTTTCAAACTTATTCATTTTCCTCTGCCTCCTCTCCGCCGTTCTTCATGATGTTCATGATGTTAAGGACGCAAGCGAATCCACCGATGAGGAGTCCGCCAAGTGCGAACGCATCAAGGGAGATGATGGCTGGTTGCCACCATAAGTAGTTGTTCTTTGGTGGGATTGAAACAATCATCTCTGATGGGTCAGCGGATGCGTTGTAATTCTCGTGTCTCACCATGGCATTGCAGAAGGAGTAAGCGATTTGGTGCATAGCTTCGCGCATACGCCACTGGACGCGTGTTGGGGTGGTGGTGGCGTCGCCGATTGGAGCAGCCTCGGTGTGGCTTTGCTGGATGAGGTTGATGTTGCCGCCGCAACGGAATGAGAAGCCGATGTCCATGTTTTGTCCGTTCTCAGTCATATCGGTGATGATCTGTCCACGGAATCCCCATTCTCTGCGGAGAACACCCTGGATAAGAGCTTCGTTACCGCCAGCCCAGATGCCACCAACACGGTTGAAGGAGGTCATAATACCGACGGTGCCGCCATTCTTAACGGCTTCTTCGAAGGAACGGAGATAGAGCTCACGGAAGGTTTGCTCAGTCATCCAAGTCATGTTGGCCATACGGTTGAAGTCTTGATCGTTGGCGACGAAGTGTTTGACGAAGGTTATACGGCCATAGATGCTGATGCCTTTGATGATCTCAGAGACATAGCGGCCGGAGAGGATTGGGTCTTCGGACTGATAACCGCAGTTTCTGCCACCATAGGTTGAACGGTGGAGGTTGCAGTTAGGGGAGAAGATGCCGTCTGTACTAGAGGCATTCATATCATTACCCATGGATTTGCCGAGTTTGAAGGTGAGAGCTCTGTTCCAAGCCTGGCAGCCCATTGTTGGGCCAGGGTAGGCTGGGCAGTTGACGCTGTCGCTTTGTCCGTAGCCACCGCCGATCATAGCGGCGCCTTCTTCAAACTTAAAGGCGTTGCTCTTACCAGAATCACGTAAGCCGATTTCGCTCATGCCACGCTCAGCATAGCTGGAGTTTTCGGTAACGATGGTTTTGGAGTTGCCGAAGTCAAGCTGATCAAGGACGCCATTCCATTCCTCGGCATCGTAGTCAGCACCACAAGCTCTACCGACATCGGTAAGCTTGCCATCGTCCCCAAAGAGTTTGAGGTCTCCTTTACTGTTCCAGGTTGGGTTATCTTCAGGGATTGGATCGCCGAAGTAATCTTTGTCAGCGTTGTCCCAGTTGTCGCCCATTGTTCTGTTGAAACTGTAGTTGGCAACCAATTCACCAGGAGAGGAAGCGCGTTCCATGAGTTTGTCGGTCCAAGGCTTGTCTGGTTCGCAGTCAGTAAGAAGAGCTGGGAAGTGGTCGCGGTGGACGAATTCGATGTCCTGGTCGACGGAGGAACCATCGATTGGCATGCCTTCGTAAGCGGTCTCGCCAGTGAAGCGGTTCTCAACGGTCTCACCGGTGACTTCGTCTTTGTCGATCGGGACGTATTTAGAGACTTTGTAAGTGAGTGGGAGAACGTTTTCTTTGACGTGGTGGGCGTCGGTCATGAAGTTGAGGACATAGTCGCCAGCTTCAAGCTCGTAACCAGTGTGGCCGTTCTTATTGGCATCGTAGTCGTCATAGGACTTGAAGTCCTTGGTGTCGACTTCGATATCAATCGTTGCGGATTCGCCTGGTTCGAGGAGCGGAGTCTTCTCGTAACCTACTAATTTGCGGAAGGATTTCTCTATTCCGCCTGGGGTGTATGGAGCGGTAAGGTAAATCTGAACGACATCTTTGCCTTTGTAATCGCCGGTATTGGTGACCTCAACTTTGAAGTTGAGCTTCTCATCGGCTTCGATTTCGCTGCCATTGACTTTGTTGGCCTCAACGAACTTCCAGCTGAAGTCGGTGTAGGACATGCCATAACCGAATGGGTACTGGACGACGTTGTCATAGCCGCCATATGGTTCCCAGAAACCCTCAGCATCGGCGGTCTCGAACCAACGATAACCCATGTAGATGCCTTCGGTGTATTCGGAGTAGCAAGCGTAGTTGTAGAAAGCAGCACCGCCAGAACCTCTGCCGGCTTTGCTGAAGAAGTCAGAGGATCTTCCACCGGTGTAGTGACGGGTGTGCTTTGCACAAGAACGATAGTAGGTGATGTTGTACTCTGGGCGATATGGAGTGGTGTCGGTCATATGTCCAGAAGGGGTGACGTCTCCAAAGACGACATCAGGGATGGCGAGGGCTCCTTGGCCACCGGTGACACCAACATTGAGAACGGCATCAATGCCGTTTGGAATCTCTTCGTTGATTCTCTTGACGAAATCAAAAGTCATGTTGTTTGTGCTGTTTTCGATGACGATGACGTTTTCGAAGTCAGCGGCAACTGCCTTTAAGGTATCTTCTTCTTCTTGAGAGATTTCGAGGTAAGTGCGGCTTTCATCTTTGACTTTGCTTCCGCTCGTATGAGTGGAATTGTTTGAGGAAAGCTTGTTCTGATAGTGAGGGCAGTCGCTGTTCTCACCAGCGTGACGAGAGATGACGAAGATAGCGGTGTCGCTGTTTGTTCTATCGTTTTCATCCTTTGTTTGTCTGTCGAGCGCATCATCATAGATTTCGCGATATTTGCTATCGACCTCTAACGATGGTTCGCGGATGACAAAGTAGTCATCAAGAGCGGACATGATGGTGTTGGAATCGCCCTCGGCTTTGTGCCAGCTTGAATAGTAGTCGAGAATCTTTTGGTTGACGGCTAAGCCCCTTTTCTTAAGAGCGCCGACAAGATCATAAGCTTTGTGGCCTTTTGTTCCGACCATTTCCGAACCGGAAGACATGATGTACCAGTCAACTGAACCGTGTCCGAAAACGCAGATTTTCTTATTTTCGAAGTCTGCTTTGTCGAGCGGAAGAGTTCCGTTGTTCTCAAGCATGACAATGCCTTCGCCTTCGACTTCGACGGCGAGTTCGTCACCCATGCCCGTTGTGGAACGTGTCATGGCATCTTCATCGGCGTAGGCGGCTTTCGTGAGGTAGGTGGTTAAGGTACTAGCGCCATCACCAAAGGCCCAGCCATTACCAATCCCAAGCGCAACGCCAGCAGCGACGATGAGAGGCAAAGAAGCAATCGAAACGATAAGTCTGGTTTTTTCTTTGCCCGACAAGGAATTAAATTTTCCCATGTGTTTTTCCTTTCTTTCTAAAAGATATGTTTTTGGTGAGCTAGAGCCCCTAGCACACCGACAATCACTTAAAAGTGATACCCATTGTAAGCGCTTTAAAAATTGATTATCTTGCTATTCAACTAAGTCAAACTTCACGTGGGAAAGTACTATATTATGTCCAAAATACTATGAATATACTTTTACAAACCAAACTCAAAAAGACGATTTATCGGCAAACCATTAACATTTGTTAGTTATTAGAAGTATAGACAATCTTGCTCGTTTTTTTCACGTTGAGAGATTTTGAAAAAAGTTGCGCTTTTATTGAAGAAGAAGGATTAAAGGGGTAAGGTCTTAATAAGGTCGACACCCGAATATGAACGAAAAAGAAGAACTTAATATGCTTCGCGACATGCTTGAGCATATGCCAGGCGGAGCTTTTACCTATGAGGCAGAAGGGGATCAAAAATTCATCTATGTCTCGCCATCCCTTTATAAACTTCTCGGTTACGAAGACAAAGAATCGTTTTTGAAATCGGTCAATTACAGCTTCATTAATTTCGTCCACCCAGACGATTATGAGAAGATTCAGCAAGAGATCGATGAGCAGATTTCCGAATCGGATATCGACTTCTGCGAATACCGCGTCAAGAAAGCCGATGGAACATATATTTGGATGCTTGACCGCGGCAAGATCATGAGGCGTCCTGACGGCTCAAGGTTCTTCTATGTCGTCGTCTTAGACGAGAACGCGATCATGCATAAGAGACTTGAGACCGCTAAAAAAGCGAAGCAAGACTCTCTCACTGGCCTTCTTAATCACCAGGCCATCGTCATGGAAATCAACGCCCTCATACAAGACCACTGCGAAGGTGTCTGCATGATGCTTGATATCGATGACTTCAAACGCATCAACGATAACTATGGACATATTGAAGGGGATAGAGTCATCGTCACCCTTTCGAAAGCCTTGCTCGCTGAATTCCCTAACGCCCTCGTTGGCAGATTTGGTGGAGACGAATTCCTTCTCTACTTCGTTGGGGCCAAAGAGGAAGACCACGTAGAGGAATTAGGCAAGAAGGTCGTTAATATCATGAACAAGATCAAGATCAACGGAAGCATACCTCTATGTGGAAGTATCGGAATATCGCTATCGAGAGGCGGATTCTTCTCGGTTGACGAAGCGGTCAGAAAAGCCGATGAGGCGATGTACTCCGCGAAAAAGTCAGGCAAAAACAAATTCGCAATCAATTAAAATCGCTGGCAAATCGCCAGCCTTTTTTATATTTTCAACGAAAAGTAACACACTAGTGTTAATGAGCCTATAATCTTTGTGTCGAAAGGTGAAACTATGAAACGCGTATTATTCCTCTTTCTCGAAAACGGCCAGGCGGCCATAAACGCCCTCGAAGGAATTCGTTCCGAAGGATATAACGGAACACTTGTCGGAGGCGCCTCGTTAAGACACGCCTTCGAAGATATGCTTCCAGAAGAGAGACATTTCTTCTCTCTTGCCAACTGGGAAGCTGATAACAACAAAGAATCGACACTCTCCCTCTTCATCGTAGATGAGAAGAGCATCTCAGAACTCAAAGATGCCATCCGCAAATGCACCGATGATTTCAAAACCGTCAAAGGGGCCTTCTTCAGTCTCCCTCTTGATGATTACGAAGGCAGCTTCTAATGGACGGCTTTATTTTTCTCTACGCAGCAGCGATAGTCCTTGTTGGTCTTTTATCAACGAGGTTGATGAAGGTCATCAGAATGCCTTTTGTGACTGGCTATATCATCACAGGCATTCTCATGGGTCCTTTTGTTTTCGGACTCTTCTTCAATGGCTTTGATTTCCTTAATGCCGAAAGCGGACCGGTTGCCGAATATGTCAGAAACCTCGGCTGGGTGAACAATGTCGCTTTAGGATTCATCGCTTTCTCGGTAGGCGCCTCTTTCAAGAGAAACACCCTTAAAGCGGTCGGCAAGAAAGTTCTTATCATCACCGTTCTTGAAGCGGTATTTGCTTCACTTCTTGTTATCGCTGCTTTGTTAGTGGCTTATTTCATCTTCCCTAACGATATCCCTATCCCTCTCGTGCTTACCTTAGGTGCGATCGCCGCTGCGACAGCGCCAGCAGCCACCCTCATGGTCGTTAAGCAATATAGGGCAAAAGGACCTGTCACAGA